>JAIFNE010000151.1 GCA_020047875.1 Hydrogenophaga sp. | reverse complement strand
CAAGGTGTCCACCCGCGAAGCGCTCGTCGTGGGCGCAGTGCTCGCGCTGGCCGCGTTTGCGCTGGTGCTCACCACCAACACCCTCACCGTGCTCATGTCGTTCGCAGCGCTGGCCATCACGCTGGCCTATCCGTACGCCAAGCGATACGTGTCCATGCCGCAGGCCGTGCTGGGCGTGGCCTTCAGCTTCGGCGTGCCCATGGCGTTCGCCGCCGTGCAGGCGCAGGTGCCGCCGCTGGCGTGGGTGCTGCTGCTGGGTAACCTGTTCTGGGTGCTGGCCTATGCTGCGCATCGGCATGAAGACCTCGGCCATCACCCTGGGTGCGCACGACGTGCCCGCCGTGACCGCCTTCTACCTCGTGTTTCTCGCTATCTGGACGGCCGCGCTGTGGCCGGTGGTGAACCCCTGGGTGTGGGGCGCCATGCTGGTGGTGGCGCTGGCCCAGGTAGCGTGGCACTTCCAGCTCATCAAGGACCGCAGCCGCGAGGGGTGCTTCAAGGCCTTCCGGCTCAACCACTGGTTGGGGTTTACGGTGTTTGTGGGCGTGGTGCTCGGTTTGGTTTGACGCGTGCTTCATGCTTTGTGCAATCGTTGGCCGGCAATGGCTAAAATGGCCAAACCATCAAGGAGCGTGCCATGCGAGTCACCGCCACCGAAGCCAAGAATCGATTTGGCAGCCTCTGCGCGCAAGCGAAGCGCGAGCCGGTGTTTGTGGAAAAAGCCGGCCATATCGACACTGTGATCCTCTCGGCTGAGCAGTACCTGGCCCTGCAGGCCAGCAGCGGCAAGAGCACCCGAGCTGCGCGCAAAAAAGCGTTTGAAGCCGAGTTCGGTGACTGGATTGAAGCCCAGAACGCCCGATTCGATGCGCTCGGCATTCCGGGTGAAGATCTCCGCCCTTGGTGAACAGCCGATGCCGCAGTACGACGTCTACGCCAATCCCAGCCGCAGCGCAGCCGACGGCATTCCCTACGTGGTCGTGATCCAAAGTGATCTGCTCGATGCCCTGGCCACGCGGTTGACCATGCCGCTCGCTGTGTTCAGCTCAGGCACCATGGTGCCGACCACACTGTGTCCGGTCATCATGGTCAAAGGCAAGCGCTTGCATGCGCTGGCGCACTATGCCGCTCCCCTGCCCGCCAAAGAGTTACGCCGACCTGTGGACAACGTGGCAGCGCAGGCCAGCGCCTTGGTGTCGGCCATGGACGCAGTGCTTTCGGGCATTTGATTTGTGCCAAGGGGCAGCCACTGAGCAGGGTGTACCGCGTCCGTGGGCGGTGTAGCGAGTGAGCGCGCGCCCAATCGGGTGTGGCGCAGTAGGATGGCGGCTAACGGTCACCAGCGGACATTGAGATGACCCCACGGTTTCGCATCGATTTCAATGAGTTGGTCGAACACGACTTGGTCCTTTTATCGCAGGCTGACGTTCGCCTCGATGAGACCGGAACACCCGTTCAACTTCTTCCCGGCATGGCGATTGAAGTAATTGAAGACGATCCTGGCGTTGATGGAACACCGGGACTACTCATCGCAAGTGGTGTGGCTGAACCGAATGTCTTAGGGACAGGCTGGACAAAAGTGGCCACATGGTGCTGCCGGATAGACCCTCGTGGAATCCGACGTGAACCCCCAGACTGAGCGTCAGCACGGGGCCCCTTGCGGTCTTCGCCCGCCAACTTTGCTCGCGGATGCGGTGTGTTCTGCGCAGCGGCATCAAGGAGGAGGGGCCGCAGGCCCCGGGGGCAGCCGCGTAGCAGAGCGCACGTCGTCCGCGAGCCGAGCGCCAAGGGATTACTTCCCGAATTCCCGCCCCAATTCTTCGGCGCGTTTCTGCGCAGCAAACAGCGCCTCCTCAAACTTCGCCTTCACACCCGCCGCTTGCATCGACGTGAGCGCCGCGTAGGTCGTGCCGCCTTTGGAGGTGACCCGCTCCCGCAACGTTTGCGGCGGATCGTCCGAGCGCTGTGCCAGGGTCGACGCACCGGTGAAGGTGCCCACCGCGAGCTGGTAGGCCACCTCGGGCGGCGCGTCGCGCATGGCTTCGAGGAAATAGAACACGTAGGCCGGGCCGGAGCCGGAGAGTGCGGTCACCGCGTCCAGCTGTTGTTCGGTGCTCACCCACAACAGTTCGCCAGTGGTCTTCACCACGGCTTCCACCAACGCCCGGTCGGCCGCGCTGGCGCCGTCGCGGGCAAAGAGCCCCGTCATGCCCAGGCCGACGAGCGCCGGCGTGTTGGGCATGGCGCGCACGATGCGCTCGCTGCCCAGCCAGACGGCCATGCTGTCGCTGGTGATGCCAGCGGCCACGCTGAGGTGCAGCGCGCCTCGCACAAAGGGTGCGGTTGCCAGCGCTGCCTCTTTGAACGTCTGCGGCTTCACCGCCCAGACCACCAGCGACACGGGCTTCAGCGCGTCGCTCGCGCCAGGCAGCACCTGAAGGCCCGGGAATTGCGCCGATAGCCGGGTGCGCTGCTCGTCCCAGGGCTCGACCACGCTCAGCGCATCGGCCGGATGGCCTTGGCGCAGCAGCCCGCCGATGATGGCGCTGGCCATGTTGCCGCCGCCGATGAAGCCGATGTGGGGGTGGGTGGTGGTGGAAGTCACGTTGGTTGTCCTGTGGGGCTCGTTGGCGCAGGGCCAGCGCCGGCGTCCGGTGCACGGCTTGCGGTATCTTCGCAGAATGATGGTTTCTCGATCCCCCCACCTTGTGCTGGCGCTCGACCAGGGCACCACCAGCTCGCGCGCCATCCTGTTTGATCGCGCTGGCCAGGTGCGCGGCGTTGCGCAGCAGGCGTTTGCCCAGCACTTCCCGCAGCCCGGCTGGGTGGAGCACGATGCCCGCGACATTTGGCAGACCCAGCTGCAGGTGGCTCGTGAGGTGCTGAGCGCGCAGGGCGTGGCGCCGCAGGATGTGGCGTGTATCGGTATCACCAACCAGCGCGAAACCACCGTGTTGTGGGACCGGGCCACCGGCGAACCGGTGGGCCCCGCGATCGTCTGGCAAGACCGGCGCACCGCCGCCAACTGCGACGCGCTGCGCCAGGCGGGTCATGCTGCCAGCATCCAGCAGCGCACCGGGCTGGTGATCGATGCCTATTTCTCCGCCACCAAACTGGCCTGGCTGCTGGACAACCTGCCCGGTGTCCGAAGCCGGGCCGAGCGCGGCGAGCTGGCCTTTGGCACGGTGGACAGCTGGCTGGTCTGGCAGCTGACCGGCGGCCGCCTGCACGTCACCGATCCGAGCAACGCCAGTCGTACGCTGCTGTTCAACATCCACACCTTCCAATGGGATCCGGTGCTGCTGGCGCTGTTCAACATTCCGGCGGCGGTGCTGCCGGCGGTTGTGCCCAGCAGCGGTGTGCTGGGGGGCAGTGACCCTGCCCTGTTCGGGGCAGCGATACCGATTGCCGGCATGGCCGGCGACCAGCAGGCCGCCACCTTCGGGCAGGCCTGTCATCAGCCGGGCATGGCCAAAAACACCTATGGCACCGGCTGCTTCATGCTGCTGAATGCCGGTGAGCAGCCTGTTTCGTCAAAGCATCGCCTGCTCACCACCGTGGGCTGGACCCTCGGGGGTGCGCCCGCCTACTGTCTGGAGGGCGCCGTGTTCATGGCGGGCGCCACCGTGCAGTGGTTGCGTGACGGTTTGAACATCATTGAGCACGCGTCCGACGTGGAAGCCCTTGCCGGCAGCGTCAGCGACACCGGCGATGTGTATTTGGTCCCAGCCTTCGCCGGACTCGGCGCGCCGCACTGGGATGGCCATGCGCGCGCCGCGCTGGTGGGCATGACCCGAGGTACCGGCCGGGCCCACATCGCCCGCGCCGCGCTCGAGGCGATCGCGCTGCAGAGCGCTGAGGTGTTTTCCGCCATGGAAGCCGATGCGTATCTGCCGCTGAAGGAGCTGCGTGTGGACGGCGGCGCCTGCGCCAACAACCTGCTCATGCAGGTGCAGGCCGACGTGCTGGGCGTGCCGGTGGTGCGCCCACGGATCACCGAGACCACCGCGCTCGGCGCGGCCTACCTCGCCGGGCTGGCCACCGGTTTCTGGCAGGGCACCGATGAAATCGCCGCCCTGTGGCAGGTCGACCGGGTGTTTGAACCCGCCTGGTCGGCCGACCAGCGCCTCGCCAAGTGCGCGCGTTGGGCCCAGGCGGTGCGCCGCAGCGAGGGCTGGGCTGCGTTGGCGGATGAAGGGAGTTCCCTGTGAACACCGAAACCCCGGCCGCTCGGCCGGCGAATGCCAGGGCGCGGGCCTTTGACCGGTTGCGAAGCCCGGTCGTTTGGGATCTTGCGGTGGTCGGTGGCGGCGCAACCGGTCTGGGTGTCGCGCTCGACGCGGCCTTGCGCGGGTTTTCTGTGGTTTTGCTGGAGTCACACGATTTCGCGGGCGGCACATCCTCGCGGTCCACCAAGCTGCTGCATGGCGGCGTGCGCTACCTGGCGCAGGGCAATGTGGCGCTGGTTCGCGAGGCGCTGGCCGAGCGCGCCACCGTGCTGCGAATCGCGCCACATCTCGCGCAGCCGCTGCCGTTCGTGATGCCGTCCTATGCCTGGTGGCAAACCCCTTTTTATGGCCTGGGCCTCAAGCTGTACGACCTGATGGCGGGCCGCGCCGGTCTGGGGCGCACCGAGCTGCTGAGCCGAGCCGAGACCCTGGCCGCCTTACCTGGCCTGGAGCCCGAGCACCTGCAAGGCGGCGTGAAGTACTGGGACGGCCAGTTTGACGACGCTCGGCTCGCGCTGGCACTCGCCCGCTCCGCCGAGGCGGCTGGCGCCCTGGTGCTGAACTACGCTGAGGTCACAGCGCTTGAGCAATGCAATGACCCGTCCGAGGGCGCGCGGACCCGCCTCACGGTGACCGACCGTCTCACAGATGAAACCCTGGCCATTCAGGCCCGCCTTGTGATCAACGCCACCGGCGTCTGGGTGGATCGGCTGCGCAGCCAGGCGCAGGTCAAGCACGGCAGCCAGCCGCCCGCGCGCATGGTCAGCCCGAGCCAGGGGGTTCATCTGGTGGTCGATCGCGAATTCATGCCGGGCAGCCACGCGCTGTTGGTGCCCAAAACGCGCGACGGCCGCGTGTTGTTTGCGGTGCCGTGGCTGGGCAAGCTGATTCTGGGAACCACCGACACCCCGCGCGAGGACCTGCCGCGCGATCCCACTGCGTTTGATGAAGAGCTGGAATTCATCCTCGGCGAATCGGCGCGCGTGTTGAGCCGGCCGGTGACCACCGCGGACATACGCAGCGTGTGGGTTGGATTGCGCCCGCTGGTGGCGCCGCCCGAGAGCGCAGAAGCCGGCACCAAAACCATCTCTCGGGAGCACACCATCGTGGTCGATCCGGGCGGCCTGGTCACGGTCACCGGCGGCAAGTGGACCACCTACCGCGCGATGGCCGAGGATGTCCTGCAGCGCTGCGCTGACGCAGGCTTGCTGACGCACCGCCCGGTAGCGCACACCGAAGCGCACCGCCTGGTCGGTGCGCCGCCACCGGGTGCCCGGACCACCCCGATCCACGCTGTGCCTGGTCTGCATCTTTATGGCACCGAGGCAGCCAACGTGCAGGCCTGTCCCGGCGCAGACCGACTGCTGGCCCCCGGCTTGACCGAAGCCATGGTGCGGTTCGCAGCCCGCAGCGAGCATGCGCAGACGGTTGAAGATGTGCTGGCCCGGCGCTGGCGTTTGCTGTTCCTGGACGCACGGGCTGCTGCCGCCGCCGCGCCCGCGGTGGCCGTGATTCTGGAAGAAGAAGGTGCCAGCAAACCCGCGCTGGAAGCCTTCCTGCGGCTGTGTCAGCAGCACCTGCCAGCGGGTGTGGCGCTTTGAGCGGCAGCGGCCTTTGTGGCTGCGGCAGCAAAAACTGTTGACGCTGGTAGATTCCTCTGCAATAATCAACGGCTTCGCCCGAAACGGTGAAGATTTCTTGCCCAACAACGTGGGGGTGTCGCGGCCAGCAGCCGGGATGCACTTGCAACGACGGGCCCAAGACTGATCACTCCCGGCCGTGGTGGCTGGGCGGATTCAAGTTGGGACTACAAACAAATGATTCAAACGCAATCTCGACTCGATGTTGCCGACAACACGGGTGCGAAGTCCGTGATGTGCATCAAGGTGCTCGGCGGTTCCAAGCGCCGCTACGCCAGCGTGGGCGACGTGATCAAGGTCACGATCAAAGAGGCCGCGCCGCGTGGTCGCGTCAAAAAAGGCGAGGTCTACAGCGCTGTGGTGGTTCGCACCGCCAAGGGCATCCGTCGCCCCGATGGCGCCCTGATCAAATTCGATGGCAACGCCGCGGTGTTGCTCAATGCCAAGCTGGAGCCCATCGGCACCCGCATCTTCGGACCGGTCACGCGCGAACTGCGCACCGAGAAGTTCATGAAGATCGTGTCGCTGGCGCCCGAGGTTCTCTGAGGAATCCCCATGAACAAGATTCGTAGTGGCGATGAAGTGATTGCGATTTCCGGTCGCGACAAAGGCAAGCGCGGCAAGGTGCTGCAGCGCGTTGATGAAAGCAAGCTCCTGGTTGAGGGTATCAACCTGGTCAAGAAGCATGCCAAGCCCAACCCCATGAAGGGCGTTACGGGTGGCATCGTGGAGAAGACCATGCCGATCCAGCAGTCCAACGTCGCCATCTTCAATGGCGCCACCGGCAAGGCCGATCGCGTGGGCATCAAGGTTCTGGCTGACGGCAAGAAAGTGCGCGTCTTCAAGTCCAGCGGCGAAGAAATCAAGGCGGCATGACCATGGCACGTTTTCAAGACATCTACCGCGACACCGTGGCGCCAGAGCTGATGAAGAAGTTCGGCTACAAGTCCACCATGGAAGTGCCGCGTTTCACCAAGATCACCCTGAACATGGGCGTGAGCGAAGCTGTGGCAGACAAGAAGGTGATGGACAACGCCGTGAGCGACCTCACCAAGATTGCCGGCCAGAAGCCGGTGGTGACCAAGGCCAAGAAAGCCATTGCCGGTTTCAAGATCCGCGAACTGCAGCCCATTGGGTGCATGGTCACCCTGCGTGGTGCCCGCATGTACGAATTCCTGGATCGTTTCGTCACCGTGGCGCTGCCCCGGGTGCGTGACTTCCGTGGTATCTCGGGCAAAGCGTTCGACGGCCGCGGCAACTACAACATCGGCGTGAAAGAGCAGATCATCTTTCCCGAGATCGAGTACGACAAGATTGATGCCCTGCGTGGCCTCAATATCAGCATCACGACGACCGCCAAGAGCGATGAAGAGTGCAAGGCTCTTCTGGCTGGTTTCCGTTTCCCGTTCAAGAACTGAGGTGGCGCGTGGCTAAACAAGCACTACTCCAACGTGAACTCAAGCGCGAGAAACTCGCCGCCAAGTTCGCTAAAAAATATGCCGAGCTGCAGTCTGTCGCGAAAAGCGCCAAGCACAGCGATGAAGACCGGGACGCTGCCCGCTTGGCGCTGCAAAAGCTGCCTCGCAACGCCAACCCGACGCGCCAGCGCAACCGCTGCGAAATCACGGGTCGTCCACGCGGCACGTTCGCACAGTTCGGTCTGGCACGCGCCAAGATTCGTGAAATGGCTTTTGCTGGTGAGATCCCCGGCATCACCAAAGCCAGCTGGTAAGCAACAGGAGAACCACAAATGAGCATGAGTGATCCTATTGCCGACATGTTGACCCGCATCCGCAACGCGCAGATGGTCGACAAGACCACCGTGTCGATGCCGGCATCCAAAGTCAAAGCCGCGATTGCCCAAGTCCTGAAGGACGAGGGTTACATCGACGGGTTCCAGATCAAGAGCGCCGACGGCAAGAACGAGCTTGAAATTGCGCTCAAGTATTACGCCGGACGCCCTGTGATCGAGCGCATTGAGCGGGTTAGCCGCCCTGGCCTGCGCGTTTACCGCGGCCGCGATGCCATTCCCCAGGTCCAGAACGGACTGGGCGTGGCCATCGTCACCACGCCGCAGGGCGTGATGACCGATCGCAAGGCGCGCGCCACCGGTGTTGGTGGTGAAGTCCTGTGTTACGTCGCCTGATGCGGGCATTGAGGAGTTACTGAATGTCACGTATTGGAAAATTGCCGGTTGCCATCCCTGCCGGGGTGGATGTGGCCGTCAAAGACGAGCTCATCAATGTCAAGGGCGCCCTCGGCGCGCTGGCGCTGGCGGTGAATCCGCTGGTCAAGGTCGACAACCAGGGCGGCGCTGTGACGTTTGCTCCGGTGAACGACTCTCGCGAAGCCAATGCCATGTCTGGCACCATGCGCCAGCTGGTGAACAACATGGTCAATGGCGTGAGCAAGGGCTTCGAGAAGAAGCTGACACTGCTGGGCGTGGGCTACAAGGCCCAGGCGCAGGGCGCCAAGCTCAACCTGACCGTGGGCTATTCGCACCCGGTGGTGATCGACATGCCGGCCGGCATCAAGGTGGAAACACCAACGCCAACCGAAATTCTGATCAAGGGCGCTGACCGTCAGCGCGTGGGCCAGATTGCTTCCGAGGTGCGCGCTGTGCGCCCCCCCGAGCCCTACAAGGGCAAGGGCATCCGTTATTCGGATGAAAAGGTGGTGATCAAGGAAACCAAGAAGAAGTAAGGACAGATCATGTTGACCAAAAAAGAGCAACGTCTGCGCCGTGCCCGCCAGACTCGAATCCGGATCGCTCAGCAAGGCGCTGTGCGTCTGGCGGTAAACCGCACCAACCTGCACATCTACGCCACCGTGATTTCCGACGACGGTGCCCGTGTGCTCGCCTCGGCATCCACGAACGAAGCTGAGGTGCGCGCCCAGATCGGCGGCGCTGGCAAGGGTGGCAACACCGCCGCTGCCGTCCTGATCGGCAAGCGCATCGCTGAAAAAGCGAAGGCTGCCGGTATTGAGAAGGTGGCGTTTGACCGTTCAGGTTTTGCCTATCACGGCCGGGTCAAGGCCCTCGCAGATGCGGCGCGTGAAGCCGGTCTGCAGTTCTGATCAGACGGGAAATACAAATGGCTAAATTTACGGCAAACATCAACAAAGACGCGAACGAAGACGGTCTGCGCGAGAAGATGATCGCGATCAACCGCGTGACCAAAGTGGTCAAGGGTGGTCGCATCCTGGGCTTCGCTGCGTTGACCGTGGTCGGTGACGGCGATGGCCGCGTTGGCATGGGCAAGGGCAAGGCGCGTGAAGTGCCGGTCGCGGTGCAAAAGGCCATGGAAGCGGCGCGCCGCAACATGATCAAGGTGTCGCTAAAGGGCGGCTCGCTGCACCACAGCGTGCAGGGCGAGCACGGCGCCTCCAACGTGATGATGCTTCCGGCTGCCAAGGGTACCGGCATCATTGCTGGCGGCCCGATGCGCGCGGTGTTCGAGGTGCTTGGCATCACCGACGTGGTTGCCAAGAGCCACGGCTCCAGCAACCCCTACAACTTGGTGCGTGCCACCCTGGACGCATTGAAGAACTCGACCACGCCCGCCAGCGTTGCTGCCAAGCGCGGCAAGTCGGTTGAAGACATTCTGGGCTGATCGGAATCACCATGACCACTCAAAATACCGTCAAGGTCCAGTTGGTGCGAAGCCCCATCGGGACCAAGCAATCCCACCGCGACACCGTGCGCGGCCTGGGTTTGCGCAAGCTCAACAGCATCAGCGAATTGCAGGACACGCCTGCGGTGCGCGGCATGATCAACAAGATCAGCTATCTGGTGAAGATCGTCTGATCGGAGATACATCATGGAACTCAACACCATCAAGCCTGCTGCAGGCGCCAAACACGCCAAGCGCCGTGTCGGTCGGGGCATTGGCTCTGGCATCGGCAAAACCGCAGGCCGTGGCCACAAAGGTCAAAAGTCGCGCACCGGCGGCTACCACAAGGTGGGCTTCGAAGGCGGTCAGATGCCACTGCAGCGTCGACTGCCCAAGCGCGGCTTCAAGTCGGTCACGCTTCAGTTCAACGCCGAGGTGACCCTCACCGATGTGAACTTGCTGGACGCCGTGGAGATTGACATGCTCACGCTCAAGCAGGCCGGTCTGGTTTCGCAGCTCGCCAAGCGAGTGAAAGTGATCAAGACGGGTGACATCACCCGCGCGGTCACGCTCAAGGGCGTCAGCGTCACCGCTGGTGCCAAGCAGGCGGTCGAGGCGGCCGGCGGCTCAGTCGTCTGACCGGTCAGCTCCAAAGGCATTCTGTGGCGACAGCTTCTTCAACCCTGGCCAAAACCGGCAAGTTCGGTGACCTTCGCCGACGGCTGGTTTTCCTGCTGTTGGCGCTGGTGGTGTACCGCATTGGCACGCACATTCCCGTGCCTGGCATTGATCCGGACACGCTCACCCGGCTGTTCCAAGGTCAGGCGGGTGGCATCCTGAGCCTGTTCAACATGTTCTCGGGCGGTGCACTGTCTCGTTTCAGTGTGATGGCGCTGGGCATCATGCCGTACATCTCCGCCTCCATCATCATGCAGCTGATGACTTACGTGGTGCCCACGTTTGAGCAGTTGAAGAAAGAGGGCGAGGCAGGGCGCCGGAAGATCACCTCCTACACGCGCTACGGCACGCTGGCACTTGCCATCTTCCAGTCGGTCGGCATCGCGCTGGCCCTCGAAGGTCAGGCGGGCCTAGTCATCGAGCCTGGCATGGCGTTTCGCGTGACGGCTGTGGTGAGCCTGGTGGCTGGCACCATGTTCCTGATGTGGTTGGGCGAGCAGATCACCGAGCGTGGTTTGGGCAACGGTATTTCGTTGTTGATCTTTGCTGGCATTGCCGCGGGTCTGCCGAGTGCCATTGGTGGTTTGCTGGAGCTGGTGCGGACTGGCGCCATGAACATCCTGGTGTCGATTTTCATCATCGCCGTGGTCATTTTGGTGACCTACTTCGTGGTGTTTGTCGAACGTGGTCAGCGCAAGATTCTCGTGAACTATGCGCGTCGCCAGGTTGGCAACAAGGTGTACGGCGGTCAGTCGTCCCACCTGCCGCTTAAGCTCAACATGGCCGGTGTGATTCCGCCGATCTTTGCGTCGTCAATCATTCTGCTGCCCACCACCGTGGTGAGTTGGGTCAGCACAGGAGATTCGACGCGTTGGCTTCGCGACATCGCTTCTGCGCTGTCACCAGGACAGCCGATCTATGTGGCCCTGTACGCTGCAGCGATCGTCTTCTTCTGCTTCTTCTACACCGCGCTGGTGTTCAACAGCAGAGAAACCGCGGACAACCTGAAAAAGAGCGGTGCCTTCATTCCGGGTATTCGCCCAGGTGATCAAACTGCTAGGCACATTGACAAGATCCTGCTCCGCCTCACGTTTGCTGGCGCGATCTACATCACCGCCGTTTGCTTGCTGCCCGAATTTCTGATTCTTGAGTACAACGTGCCTTTCTACTTTGGCGGCACGTCTCTCTTGATCATTGTGGTGGTCACGATGGACTTCATGGCCCAGGTGCAGAACTACATGATGTCTCAGCAGTATGAGTCGTTGCTCAAGAAGGCCAACTTCAAGCCATCGATCGGAAATTGATGGGTGTTTCGCCGGATACCGGCGAAGCAAATGAGACACAGTGAAGATTTTCGAAAAATTTTAGGAGAAGACTATGAGAGTTTCGGCTTCGGTCAAAAAAATGTGCCGCAACTGCAAGATCATCAAGCGTCACGGCATCGTGCGGGTCATCTGTACCGATCCGCGTCACAAGCAGCGTCAAGGCTGATCGGTTCGTTCAGAGGTAACACATGGCTCGTATTGCAGGCATCAACATTCCGCCGCACAAGCACGCCGAAATCGGCTTGACGGCAATCTTCGGTATTGGTCGCACCCGCGCGCGCAAGATTTGCGAAGCGTGTGGCATTGACTACGCCAAAAAAATCAAGGACCTGAACGACGTGGAGCTTGAAAAAGTCCGCGATCAGGTGGGCGTTTACACGATCGAGGGTGACCTGCGCCGTGAAACCACGATGAACATCAAGCGACTGATGGACATCGGCTGCTACCGGGGCTTCCGCCACCGCCGTGGCTTGCCCATGCGCGGTCAGCGCACCAAGACCAACGCACGCACCCGCAAGGGCCCGCGCAAGGCAGCGCAGTCGCTGAAGAAATAATCGGATTGAAGGATTTCCATGGCTAAGTCTCCCTCCAGCAGCGCTGCTGCACGCGTTCGCAAGAAAGTCCGCAAGAACATTGCAGACGGCATTGCCCACGTGCACGCCTCGTTCAACAACACCATCATCACCATCACCGATCGCCAGGGCAACGCCTTGTCATGGGCATCGTCGGGCGGCCAAGGTTTCAAAGGCTCACGCAAGTCGACGCCTTTTGCAGCCCAGGTGGCTTCCGAGGTGGCTGGCCGTGCTGCGATCGAACAGGGCATCAAGAACCTGGACGTCGAGATCAAAGGCCCAGGTCCTGGTCGTGAGTCGTCGGTCCGCGCACTTGGTGCGTTGGGCATCCGGATCAACTCGATCGCAGACGTGACACCCGTTCCGCACAACGGCTGCCGCCCGCAGAAGCGTCGTCGCATCTGATGGTTCACCGCTGACGCGGTAGAATCCAAGGTTTTTTAGGCCACTGCGGCTTGCTGCGGTGGCATTTTTCGCTAGGCCCACTGCCCCCGTTCACCGGGTGGCTCCCGCAATGACGTCGTGGACGCCGGTTGCGGCAGACAAACAAGGAATTTTTCGTGGCACGTTACCTCGGCCCCAAGGCCAAACTCTCTCGCCGTGAAGGCTCTGACCTGTTGCTCAAGAGCGCCCGTCGCTCGATCAGCGACAAGGCCAAATTCGACTCGAAGCCAGGCCAGCACGGTCGCACATCGGGTCAGCGTACCTCCGACTTCGGTCTCCAGCTGCGCGAAAAACAAAAGGTCAAGCGGACCTACGGTGTGCTAGAACGCCAGTTTCGCCGCTACTTCGCTGAGGCCGATCGCCGCCGCGGCAATACCGGTGCCAACCTGCTGTTCCTGCTGGAAGCCCGCCTCGACAACGTCGTGTTCCGCATGGGGTTTGCATCCACCCGCGCCGAAGCCCGCCAGATCGTTTCGCACAAAGCGATCACGGTGAATGGTCAAGCGGTGAACATTCCGTCTTACTCGGTCAAGGCTGGTGATGTGATCGCGGTTCGCGAAAAGTCCAAAAAGCAGGCCCGCGTGATCGAGGCACTGGAACTGGCCAAGCAGATCGGTTTTCCGGCCTGGGTCGAGGTGTCGGTGGACAAGGCTGAAGGCGTTTTCAAGAAGTCGCCCGACCGCGACGAGTTCGCCGCCGATGTCAACGAATCGCTGATCGTCGAACTGTATTCCCGTTGAGCCCGCGCCCGGCGCGCACCCCTGCGGTGGCTGCCGGCCGTTCTCTGTCTGCCTTATCGGTGTAACGAGCCGAGGGTCCTGAAGGAATTTGAATGCTTAACAACCTGCTGAAGCCCAAGAACATTCACGTCGAGCAAGTTTCGACCAATCGCGCCAAGGTCACGCTGGAGCCTTTTGAGCGTGGCTATGGCCACACG
The DNA here is from genome assembly GCA_020047875.1 of Hydrogenophaga sp. Lineage (GTDB taxonomy): Bacteria > Pseudomonadota > Gammaproteobacteria > Burkholderiales > Burkholderiaceae_C > Hydrogenophaga. The sequence goes on along the minus strand of JAIFNE010000151.1, from coordinate 1,034 downwards.
CTGGGCAATGCCCTGCGCCGCGTTTTGCTGTCGTCCATGACCGGGCATGCGCCGACCGAGGTCACCATTGCCGGTGTGGTCCATGAGTATTCTTCGATTGACGGCGTCCAGGAAGACGTGGTCAACATGTTGCTCAACCTCAAGGGCGTGGTGTTCAAGCTCCACAACCGCGACGAGGTAACCCTCAGCCTGCGCAAGGACGGCGAAGGCGTGGTGACGGCGGCTGACATTCAGACCCCGCACGACGTCGAAATCGTCAACCCATCGCATGTGATCGCCACGCTTTCCGCGGGCGCCAAGCTCGACATGCAGATCAAGGTTGAAAAGGGCCGCGGGTATGTGCCGGGCAGCTTGCGTCGAACCGACGAGCAGTCGCGTTCGATCGGGCGCATCGTTCTCGATGCATCGTTTTCGCCAGTCAAGCGCGTGAGCTATACGGTGGAAAGTGCACGTGTCGAGCAGCGCACCGACCTCGACAAGCTGGTCATGGAAATCGAGACCAACGGTTCCATTGGCCCAGAAGAGGCCGTTCGGGCATCGGCGAAGATTCTGGTCGAACAGTTGGCCGTGTTTGCCCAGCTCGTGGGTGAAGATCTCATCGACTCCGGCAAAGAGGCACCGCGCCGCTCGCAACAGTTTGATCCAATCTTGCTGCGTCCTGTGGATGAGCTGGAGCTCACTGTGCGTTCAGCCAATTGCCTCAAAGCAGAAAACATCTACTACATCGGTGATCTGATCCAGCGCACCGAAAATGAGCTGCTCAAGACGCCCAACCTGGGCCGCAAGTCGCTCAACGAAATCAAGGAAGTGCTGGCCTCGCGCGGGCTCACCTTGGGCATGAAGCTTGAAAACTGGCCGCCTGCCGGCCTCGACAAGCACTGACACGAAAGCGGTTGGCCCACAGGGCAGACCCTGACGAACCGGCAGTACCTGATACGGCTGTCGGCAAAACACTGAAAGGATATCCAAATGCGTCACGGACACGGACTTAGAAAACTCAACCGCACCAGCTCGCACCGCCTGGCGATGCTGCG
>JAIFNE010000142.1 GCA_020047875.1 Hydrogenophaga sp. | reverse complement strand
ATGGCGGTTTGCTCGGCCACCGGAAAACCCCAGGCCTTGAGCTGCATGAGCAGTTGAAAGTGGGTGTCAAACACCGGCCCGCCTTGCTCGGGCGGGGTGATGTCGCCCAGGCCATAGGCAAAGAAGCTCAGGGGGCGCTGCGCGGCAATGCCTGAATCCAGCTGCCGGACCGCGCCGGCGGCGGCGTTGCGCGGGTTCACAAAGGTTTTTTCGCCCTTGGCGCCGGCGGCGATCTTGGCGCGCTGCTTGTCGTTGAGCGCATCGAAGTCGTCGCGCCGCATGTAGACCTCGCCCCGAACTTCAAGCAGCGGCGGGATGGGCTGGGTTTCGCTGCCGGGCCGCCCCAAAGCGAAACGCGTCCCCTCGGGGGGCAGCGAACCTCGCGCAGCGGGGAGCGTGGGGGCTGAAAGCTGCAGGGGAATCTGGTGGATGGTGCGGATGTTGTGGGTGACGTCTTCACCCATTTCGCCGTCCCCACGCGTGGCGGCTTGCACCAGCACGCCGTTCTCAAACCGCAGGCTCATGGCCAGGCCGTCAAACTTCAGCTCGGCAGCGGGGCATCCGCCTCGGTGAGCCCCAGCGCGCGGCGCACGCGGGTGTCGAAGTTCTGCGCGCCGGAGGGTTCGGTGTCGGTTTCGGTGTTGATCGACAGCATGGGCACCGCATGGCGCACCGGCGTGAAGCCTTCGAGCACCCGGCCGCCCACGCGCTGCGTTGGGGAGTCGGGCGTGAGCAGCTCGGGGTGCGCGGCCTCCAGCGCCTGCAATGCCCGAAACAGGCGGTCGTACTCGGCGTCTGGGATCTCTGGGTCGTCCAGCGTGTGGTAGCGGTGCGCGTGGTGATGCAGCAAGGCCCGCAGCTCGGCCGCGCGGTGGGCGGGGGACGGCTTGGCGGGTGACGGTTCAGCGGAGAAGAGATCGGCGGTGCTCATGGGAGAAGGCGCAGAAAAAGGGCGCGAAGAAGGGCGCGCACAAGGCGCATAACGGTCACGCAACGCACCCCGCCCGAGTGACTCCAGAACGCTGGACCCGCTGCGCTGGCCCCAGCGCGGTCACGCGCCTGCCGAGCTGATCAGCTGAACAGCCGGCGGGCCTGTGGCGAACCGGCGGAGAGATCGCGGGCATCGAGCGCGTCGTACAGGCCTTCCAGATCGGCGCCGATCTGGTCCAGCGCGTCGCCAGACAGGGGCTGGCCGGCATCGTCGGTGACCACGCCGTCCATCGCCTCCGCCAGGGCGGCGGCGGTCTGGCGCATGCGCACAAACGGTTGCTCGCTGCGCGGCACGTGCGTGACCTCCAGCGAGAGGGCCAGCTCGCGCAAGGCGCTTTGCTCCGGGTCTTCGGCCATGGCGGCCTGCGGGTCAAATGCCAGGCTGAGCAGCGGCGCCTGCCCGGCGGCGGCCCCGGGCAGCACCATGCGACCCGGCAGCGCGCCAGCCACGAAGCCCAGGCGCGCGGCGTGCTGCGTGACGTAGCCGGGACTCCAGGCGGCGCGGCGAGCGCGCAGGGTGAAACCGAGCTGTGCATCGTGGCCGCTGGCAAAGGCATCGAGCTCGCGGGCGCGGGCCACCTCGGCGCGCATGTCGGGGAAATCGGGCGCGGCACCCAGCGCATCGGCAAACGCCTGCACCTTGACGACGAACTCGGAAAACTCAATGTCGTTCAGCGCGCCAGCGCGGTTGGCCAGCTGCACCCCCACCTGCAACGCGCGGTAACGCAAGCCCGGGCGCGGGGTTTCCCACTCGCCGCTGCTGGCGCTCTGGCCTTCGACCGCGAAGGGCTTGCTGCCCACGCGGCGCGTGCCGGGCAAGGCGGCGAGCACGGCGTCGCCCGACACCTCGGTTTCCAGCGACAACGCAGAAATCACGTCGATCAAGGCATCGAGCGCCGGGCGTTTTTCAGGCCCGGCCACCATCTGGCCGAACGACAGGGGCGCCGCGCCGGATGCGGGTGCGAACGGCGGCAGTGGTGCGGCCGGGGCGGCGGGGGTGAGCTCGGCCGGGTGGGTGGGGGATTCGTCGTGCAGCACCGGTTCGATGCGGCCGTGCTCGTCGGCACCGGGCAGGGTCTGCGGGAACCCTGAGGGCACGGCGGCGGTGTCATGCGCCACCGGCGCGCCGGCCGGGCCGGGGTTGAGATCGCGATCGCGCGCGGTGCGGGGCAGGTTGCGCCGGGTGACCCAGGCGTTGTAGGCCACCACCCCGGCCAGAACGAGGCCGCCAATGATGGCCAGGCTGACTTGCAGTGTGCTCATGGTGTGTGCTGGGTGCGGTGGGTCAGGTGGCCTGAAGCATACCGGCGGCAGATTCCATATCCACCGCGACGATGCGCGAAACGCCCTGCTCCTGCATGGTCACGCCGATCAGCTGGCGGGCCATTTCCATCGCAATTTTGTTGTGGCTGATGAAGAGAAACTGCGTCTCGCGGGACATGGCGGTGACCAGCCGGGCGTAGCGCTCGGTGTTGGCGTCGTCCAGTGGCGCATCGACCTCGTCGAGCAGGCAAAACGGCGCCGGGTTGAGCTGGAAGATCGCAAACACCAGGGCGATGGCGGTCAACGCTTTTTCGCCGCCAGACAGCAGGTGAATCGTCTGGTTTTTCTTGCCTGGGGGCTGCGCCATCACCTGCACGCCGGCGTCCAGGATTTCTTCGCCGGTCATCACCAGGCGCGCGTTGCCGCCGCCGAACAGCTCGGGGAACATCTTGCCGAAATGGGTGTTGACGGTCTCAAAGGTGCTGCCGAGCAACTCACGGGTTTCGTTGTCGATCTTGCGGATCGCGTCTTCCAGCGTGGTCATGGCTTCCACCAGATCGGCGGTCTGCGCGTCGAGGAAGGTTTTGCGCTCGCGCGACTGGGTGAGCTCGTCGAGTGCGGCCAGGTTCACCGCGCCGAGCGCCTGAATCTCGCGGTGCAGGCGGTCGATTTCGCCCTGCAAACCGCTCAGGCGCACGTTGCCCTCGACCACGCTTTGCGCCACCACGGCGAGATCGGCCTGGGCTTCGGCGAGCTGCAGGGTGTACTGCTCGACACCGAGGCGCGCGGCCTGCTCCTTGAGCTGGAAATCGGTGATGCGCTGGCGCAGCGGGTCGAGCTGGCGCTCGAGGGCGAGCCGCCGCTCGTCGCTGGCGCGCAGCTTGTTGGTGAGGTCGTCGTAGTGGCTGCGCAGGGCGCCCAGCGCCTGCTCGCGCTCGAGCTTCATCGCCAGCGCGCTTTGCAGACCGGCCTGGGCGGCGGCGTCGTTGAGCCGGGCGAGTTCGTCGCTGGCGCGTTGCTGCTCGTCAAACAGGGCTTTTTCCTGCGAGGCGGCGGTATCCACCGCGCGGCGCAGCTCGGCCTGGCGCGCCTGCAGGCTGCGCAGGGAAAACGTGGCTTCCTGCGCGCTGCGCTCCAGGCTGCGCTGCTGTTCGCGCGCCTGGGTCAGCGCACGCTCGGCGGCAATCACCCGGTCGTCGAGCTCGGCGTGGTGCTCCTGGGTGTCGGCCAGTTGGGCGTCGAGCGCCTCAAAACGGGCCTCGGCGGTCACGCGGCGCTCTTGCAGTTCTTCCAGCTGCGCGTCGACCTCGGCCAGATCGGCGTCGATCTGCGCGCTGCGCGCCCGCGATTGCTCGGCCAGCTGGCTCAGGCGCAGCGCTTCAACCTGCAGTGCGTGGGCCTGCGAGCGGGTGTCGGCACCATCGCGGCGGGCGCCCACCAGGCGCTGTGAGGCTTCGGTGTAAGCGGCTTCGGCGCGCACCAGGCTTGCGCGCGCCTCCTCGGTGAGCAGCGCCTGCGCCCGCAGCTGCTTGTCGAGGTTTTCAATGTCTTGCGCGCGCGCCAGCAGGCCGGACTGCTCGCTGTCGGGCGCATAGAAGCTCACGCTGTGGGCGGTCACCGCATGGCCGCTGGCCACGAAAACGGTCTCGCCCGGCGCCAGGCGGTCGCGCGCGGCAAGGGCGTCTTCCAGCGTGGGGGCGCTCAGGCAGCCGTGGAGCCAGTCGGCCAGCAGGGCTTGCTGGGCGGCCTCGTTCAGGCGCAGCCAGTGGGCCAGGGGTTTGAGGCCTGACGCGCCCGGGGTGGGCGCCAGCGCCGCGGCAGGCGGCTGGTAGAAGGCGAGCTTGGCCGGCGGCGCATCGTTGCCAAAGGCCCGCACCAGCTCCAGCCGAGACACTTCAAGCGCACCCAGGCGCTCGCGCAGCGCCGCCTCCAGCGCACTTTCCCAGCCCGGCTCCACCTGAATGCGGCTCCACAGGCCTTGCAAACCTTGCAGCCCGTGCTTGGCCAGCCAGGGTGCGAGCTTGCCGTCGGTTTTCACCTTTTCTTGCAGGGCCTTGAGCGCTTCCATCCGCGCAGACAAATCGGCCTGACGGGCCGACGCCTGGTTCGCTGCCTGCTGCGCTGCGCGGCGCGCATCGTCCAGCTCGGGCACGCGCTCTTGCAGCTCTTGGAGCACCGCCTCGGCGACCTCGGCCTGTTCCTGCGCGGCCGCAAGCTGCGCTTGCGCGTCTTGCAGACGCGCTTCGTCGGGCGCGGACAGAGCGTTGCGGTCGGCGCTGAGGCGGTCGTGGCGCTGATTCAGCTGGCGGCTCTGCTCTTCAATGCTGCGCTGCTCGGCGGCCAGCACCTGAATCTGCTGCTGCACCTGACCCACGAGGTTGCGCTGTTCGCTGGCGCGTTGTTTCGCCAGGCGCAGCGAGTCTTCCAGCGAAGGCAGCGCGCTGGCCTGCTCTTCGCCCTGCGCCGCCAGCACCACCGACTGCTCTTCGGCCGCCACCAGGCTCTCGGCAATCTGTTCCAGCTCCGTACCGGCCTCTTCGCTGCGGGCGCTCCAGGAACCCAGTTGCGCCTGCAGCTGCAGCAGGCGCTGCTCGACCCGGTTTCGCCCCTCGACCACAAAGCGGATCTCGGCCTCCAGCTTGCCCACCTCCGCGCTGGCTTCATAAAGCCGGCCCTGCGCTTGGTTCACCTGATCGCCGGCCGCGTAATGGGCTTGGCGAATGGTTTCCAGCTCGGACTCGATGCGGCGCAGATCGGCGGTGCGCGACTCCAGATCGGTCAAGGCCTGCGCGGCGGCCTGCTGCACCTGCACCTGATCCGCCTCGGCCTCGGCGCGCCTGAGAAACCAGAGCTGGTGTTGCTTGAGCGTGGCGCCGGCCTGCAGCGCGTGGTAGCGCGTGGCCACCTCGGCCTGCTGTTCGAGCTTGTCGAGCTGGGCGTTGAGCTCGCGCAGGATGTCTTCTACCCGGGTGAGGTTTTCGCGGGTGTCGGCCAGGCGGTTGGCGGTCTCGCGCCGGCGCTCCTTGTACTTGGAGACGCCAGCGGCCTCCTCCAGAAAGAGCCGCAGTTCCTCGGGCCGGCTTTCAATGATGCGGCTGATGGTGCCCTGGCCAATGATGGCGTAGGCGCGCGGGCCCAGCCCGGTGCCCAGGAACACGTCTTGCACATCGCGGCGGCGCACCGGCTGGTTGTTGATGTAGTAGCTGCTGGTGCCGTCGCGCGTGAGCACGCGCCGCACGGCGATCTCGGTGAACTGGCCCCACTGGCCACCGGCCCGGTGGTCGCTGTTGTCGAACACAAGCTCCACGCTGGCCCGGCTGGCGGGCTTGCGGCTGGTGGTGCCGTTGAAGATCACGTCCTGCATCGACTCGCCGCGCAGCTCGGACGCCTTGGACTCGCCCAGCACCCAGCGCACCGCATCCATGATGTTGGACTTGCCGCAGCCATTGGGCCCCACCACGCCCACCAACTGCCCTGGCAACAGGAAGTTGGTCGGCTCGGCGAAAGACTTGAAGCCGGAGAGCTTGATCGAATTGAGGCGCACGGGAAGTGGGGCAAAGACCGCAAAAGGGTCGCAGAGGCTAAGCGATTGATTTGTAACGAATTTTCAATTCGCCGCAGGGGCAAACACCACCGCGCATGATACCGCGCAGCACCCGGGCACAGCCAGTCACCGGCACAGCCCCATAACCCATAGCGGCTCGCACGGGCGCCGATAATCGGTCTGATGAACCCCAAGTTGTCCCTCTTGCAGCCGTATCCGTTTGAGCGACTGCGCCAGCTGTTCAACGGCGTCACGCCCGAACCGGCACACCGCGCCATCAGCCTGGGCATAGGCGAACCCAAACACGCCACCCCCGAGCTGATCAAACAGGCGCTCTCGGGCGCGCTCGACACCGGCCTGGCCAGCTACCCGGCCACCGCGGGCGTGCCCGCCCTGCGCGAGGCCTGCGCGGCCTGGGTGCAGCGCCGCTATGGCGTGGCGGTGGACGCCATAACGCAGGTGCTGCCGGTCAACGGCTCGCGCGAGGCCCTGTTTGCCTTCGCGCAGACGGTGATTGACCCCACACGGCCCGGCGCCACGGTGGTGTTTCCCAACCCGTTCTATCAAATTTACGAAGGTGCGACCCTGCTCGCCGGCGCCACGCCGCATTACGTGGCCAGCGACCCGGCGCGCAACTTCGCGCCCGACTGGGACAGCGTGCCCGACTCGGTCTGGGCCACCACCCAGCTGCTGTTTGTCTGCTCGCCCGGCAACCCCACCGGCGCGGTGATGCCGCTCGAAGAATGGCGCAAGCTGTTCGCCCTGAGCGACCGCCACGGCTTTGTGATTGCCTCCGACGAGTGCTACAGCGAAATCTACTTTCGGGAAGAGCCGCCGCTGGGTGGCCTGGAAGCGTCGGCGCAGCTGGGCCGCAACGACTTCAAGAACTTGGTGGCCTTCACCAGCCTGTCCAAGCGCAGCAACGCGCCCGGCCTGCGCAGCGGTTTCGTGGCTGGCGATGCCGCACTGATCGAGCCCTTTTTGCTCTACCGCACCTACCACGGCGGCGCCATGAGCCCGGCGGTGCAGGCGGCCAGCGTGGCGGCCTGGGGCGACGAGGCCCACGTGGTCGAGAACCGGCGCATGTACCGCGACAAGTTCGCCCAGGTCACGCCGGTGCTGGCCGAGGTGATGGAGGTCGCCCTGCCCGATGCCGCCTTCTACCTCTGGGCTGGCGTACCCGCCCGCTTCGCCCATGGCGCCGACGGTCTCAGCGCCGACGAAGCCTTCGCCCGCGAACTGCTGGCTCAATACAATGTGACCGTTTTGCCCGGCAGCTACCTCGCTCGCGAGATCAACGGCCACAACCCCGGCACGGGCAGGATTCGCATGGCCCTGGTGGCCGAAACCGCCGAATGCCTGGAAGCTGCGCAACGCATCGCCAGCTTCTGCCGCGGCTGATCACGCTCAGCTTTCTCTTCGACATCCACACGCTGCAACAACATGACCCAACAACTGCAAAACCTGATCGACACCGCCTGGGACAACCGCGCCGACCTCACCCCCGCCTCCGCGCCCAAAGAAGTGACCGACGCGGTGGACCACGTGATCGCCGAGCTCAACATGGGTCGGCTGCGCGTGGCCACGCGCGAAGCGGTGGGCCAGTGGACGGTGCACCAGTGGATCAAGAAGGCGGTGTTGCTGTCGTTCCGCCTGAAGGACAACGAGATCATCAAGAGCGGCGACCTCGCCTTCTACGACAAGGTCCAAACCAAGTTTGCCCACCTGAGCGAGGCCGAGATGAAGGCCACCGGCGTGCGCGTGGTACCGCCGGCCGTGGCGCGCCGCGGCAGCTTCATTGCCAAGGGCGCCATCCTGATGCCGAGCTACGTGAACATCGGCGCCTATGTGGGCGAAGGCACCATGGTCGACACCTGGGCCACGGTGGGCTCCTGCGCGCAGATCGGTAAAAACGTGCACCTTTCGGGTGGCGTTGGCATTGGTGGTGTGCTGGAGCCGCTGCAGGCGGGGCCCACCATCATTGAAGACAACTGCTTCATCGGCGCACGCTCGGAGGTGGTCGAGGGCGTGGTGGTCGAGGAAAACTCGGTCATCTCCATGGGCGTCTACATCGGCCAGAGCACCCCCATTTACGACCGGTCCACCGACACCGTGAGCTATGGCCGCGTGCCGGCGGGCTCGGTGGTGATCAGCGGCAGCCTGCCCAAAGACGGCGGCAAATACAACCTGTATGCGGCCATCATCGTCAAGCGGGTCGACGCGCAAACGCGCGCCAAAACCAGCCTGAACGAACTGCTGCGCGACTGATGCCCCGCCCGGGCGACCCGTCGCGTGCCCGGCAAGGGGGCTGCGACCGGTCGGCCAGCGAAGCTTTGTCTTCCTAAACGCCAGAAGGAACCAGCATGAGCAGCGGAACGATGGAGCGCATCCTGCGCCTGATGGCCGACAAGAAGGCCTCGGACGTGTACCTGTCGGCGCACGCGCCAGCGATGATCAAGATCAACGGCCAGACCATCCCGGTCAACAGCCAGGAACTGCCTTCGGAGGCGCCGCGCAACCTGCTGGCCGAGATCGTGCCGCCCACGCGCATTGAAGAGCTGCTTGAGACCGGCGAGCTGAACATGGCGGTGCCGCTGGAAGGCGTGGGCAACTTCCGCATCAGCGCCATGCGCCAGCGCGGCAGCTACGCGGTGGTGATCCGCTTTGTGCCCAACGAGGTGCCCTCGCTGGATTCGCTCAATGTCCCGCCGCTGCTGGCCGATCTGGTGATGGAAAAACGGGGACTCATCCTGATGGTGGGAGCAACTGGCGCGGGCAAAAGCACCACGCTGGCGGCCATGATCGACCACCGGAACGAAAACGCCACCGGGCACATTCTGACCATCGAAGACCCGATCGAATACGTCTACAAAAACAAGCGCTCGGTGATCAACCAGCGTGAAGTGGGCCCGGACACCGCCTCGCTGCAGGTGGCGCTGAAAAACGCGCTGCGCCAGGCCCCCGACGTGATTCTGATCGGCGAGATCCGCGACCGCGAAACCATGTCGGCCGCCATCGCCTATGCGCAGTCGGGACACTTGTGCCTGGCCACGATGCACGCGAACAACAGCTACCAGGCGCTCAACCGCATCCTGAGTTTTTACCCGGTGGAGGTGCGCCCCACCATGCTGGGCGATCTGGCCGCTGCGCTGCGCTCCGTCGTTTCGCAGCGCCTGCTGCGCACCCAGACCGGTGGGCGGGTGCCGGCGATGGAGGTGATGCTCAACACCGCGCTGGTGTCCGACCTGATCCAGAAAGCCGACTTTTCGGGTGTTCGCGAAGCCATGGAGCAGTCGCTGGCCGTGGGGTCGCAAAGCTTCGAGCAAGACCTCGCCCGAATCATTGCCGACGGCATCGTCACCCGCGCCGAGGGCCTGGCCCACGCCGACTCGCCCAACAACCTGCTCTGGCGTCTGCAAAACGACTTCAATGCCGCCAAGTCGAGCACCGCGTCGGCGCCGCCAGAAGAAGAAAACGCCGACGTCGCCACCTTCACCGAGTTCACGCTCGACGTCAAAACCCGATGACTGCCACGCTGCGCCTGACCGAAGCCCTGATCGCCCGGCCCTCCGTCACCCCGCGTGACGAGGGCTGCCAGACCCTGATTGCCGAGCGCCTGAACACGCTGGGCTTTCGCTGCGAGACGCTGGAGAGTGGTCCACCCGAGTGCCGGGTCACCAACCTGTGGGCTCGCAAGGGCGAAGGCCGCCAGCCCACGCTGATTTTTGCCGGCCACACCGACGTGGTGCCCACTGGCCCGCTCACAGCCTGGGCCAGCGATCCGTTTGTGCCCAGCCACCGGGACGGCAAACTCTTTGGCCGCGGCGCCAGCGACATGAAGACGTCGCTGGCAGCCATGGTGGTGGCCTGCGAAGAGTTTCTGACCGCCACGCCGCAACCGCCCATCGACATCGCCTTCTTGCTCACCAGCGATGAAGAAGGCCCAGCCACCGATGGCACGGTGGTGGTCTGCCAAGCGCTCACCCAGCGCGGCGAGCGGCTGGACTGGTGCATCGTGGGGGAGCCGACCTCGGTGGAGCGCACCGGCGACATGATCAAGAACGGCCGGCGCGGCACGCTCAGCGGCAAGCTCACTGTCAAGGGCATCCAGGGCCACATCGCCTACCCGCACCTCGCCCGAAACCCGATCCACTTGGCCGCGCCCGCGCTCGCTGCGCTTGCCGCCGAAACCTGGGACGCGGGCAACGCCTTCTTTCCGCCCACCAGCTTTCAGGTGAGCAACATCCACGGCGGCACCGGCGCGAGCAACGTGATCCCGGGCACCGTGGTGATCGATTTCAACTTCCGCTTTTCCACCGAGTCCACCCCCGAGGGTCTGCAGCAGCGCGTGACCGCGCTGCTGGCCGAACACGGTTTGCAAGCCAGTGCCGATTACGGGCTCGACTGGACGCTGGGCGGGCGCCCATTTCTCACCCCGCCCGGCACCCTGGTTGATGCGGTGCGCGACGCGATCCGCGCCGAAACCGGCCTGGAGACCCAGCTCTCGACCACGGGCGGCACCAGCGACGGGCGCTTCATCGCCCAGGTCTGCCCGCAGGTGATCGAGCTCGGCCCGCCCAACGCGACGATTCACAAGATCGACGAATGCGTGGCGGTGGCCGACATCGAACCGCTCAAGAACACCTACCGGCGCGTGCTGGAAAACCTGGCCACCCAGGCCAGCGCGGCACGCATCACCCCATGACCCTGCAAGACCTTCTGACCCAGGCCACGGCGAGCCTGGCTGCTGCGCCATTGGCCTACGGCCACGGCACCACCAACGCCCGCGACGAAGCCGCCTGGCTGCTGCTGTGGCAGCTGGGCCTGCCACTGGACAGCGACCTCGACGCGCTGGCCACCCACACCGTGACCGAGGCGCAGGTACAGGCGGTCAATGCCCTGATCGCGCGCCGGATCGACACCCGCCAGCCCGCCGCCTACCTCACCCGCGAAGCCTGGTTGCAAGGCGTGCCGTTCTATGTGGACGAACGCGCCATCGTGCCGCGCAGCTTCATCGCCGAGCTGATCGCCGATGGCGATTTCGACGACTGGCTCAGCGACAACACCCAGCACGTGCTCGACCTGTGCACCGGCAATGGCAGCCTGGCGGTTCTGGCGGCCATGGCCTGGCCAGACATCACCGTCACAGGCGCCGACCTGTCTGCCGATGCGCTGGCCGTGGCGGGCATCAACGTGCAGCGGCACCAGCTGCAAGACCGCATTCAGCTCATCGAATCCGACGGCCTGCGCAACTGCCCCGGTCCCTATCAGCTCATTCTCTGCAACCCGCCCTATGTGAACGCCCGCAGCATGAGCGCGCTGCCGCCGGAATACCTGGCCGAGCCCCAACTGGCCCTGGCCGGCGGCACAGACGGCATGGACTTCATTCGCCAGTTGCTGCGCGACGCGCCCGCGTGCCTCGCGCCCGATGGCGTGCTGGTGCTGGAAATTGGCAACGAGCGGGCCCACTTTGAAGCGGCCTTCCCGCAACTCGACGTGGTGTGGCTGGCGACCAGCGCCGGCCGCGACCAGGTGCTGTTGCTCACCGCCGAATCCCTTGCGGTGCAGCAAGCGCCGCACGCCCCCACCCCATGATCACCATCAAGAACATCGTCTTGCGACGCGGCACCAAGGTGCTGCTCGACAACGCCTCCGTCACCATCAACCCAGGCGAAAAAGTGGGTCTGGTCGGACGCAACGGTGCGGGCAAATCGAGCCTGTTCCGCCTGCTCGATCATTCGCTGCACGAAGACAAGGGCGACTTCTACGTGCCACCGCAGTGGCGCATGGCGCAGGTGGCGCAGGACATGCCGGAAACCGACATGCCTGCCACCCAGTTCGTGATCGAGGGTGACACCACCTTGCTCGCGGCCCAGGCCGAGGTCACCGCCGCCGAGGCCACCGACGACGGCGAGCGCATGGCCAACGCCTACATGGCGCTGCACGACGCCGGCGCACACGACGCACCCGCGCGCGCGCAAGCCCTGATTCTCGGTCTCGGGTTCCGCACCGATGAACTCGAGCGCCCGGTCGACAGCTTCTCGGGCGGCTGGCGCATGCGCCTGCAGCTGGCCCGCGCGCTGATGTGTCCCAGTGAGCTGCTGCTGCTCGACGAGCCCACCAACCACCTGGACCTCGACGCCCTGGTCTGGCTGGAAGCCTGGCTGCAGCGCTACACCGGCACCATGCTGGTGATCAGCCACGACCGCGAGTTTCTCGACGCGGTGACCAACGTCACGGTACACATCGAGCGCGCCCAGCTCACGCGCTACGGCGGCAACTACAGCCGCTTTGAAGACATGCGCGCCGAGCAGATGGCGCTGCAGGCCTCGGCCTACTCGCGTCAGCAGGAAAAGATGGCGCACCTGCAAAAGTTCATCGACCGTTTCAAGGCCAAGGCGAGCAAGGCCAAGCAGGCGCAAAGCCGCGTCAAAGCGCTGGAGCGCATGGAAAAAATCGGCCCGGTGCTGGCCGAGGCCGATTTCACTTTCGAATTCAGCGAGCCCCAGAACCTGCCCAACCCGATGCTGGCCATGCAGGACGTGGACTTCGGCTATCCGCCGCCCGAGGGCAGCCAGGAGCCGATCACCATCGTGCGTGGCGTCAGCCGCTCGGTGCAGGCAGGCCAGCGCATCGGCATCCTGGGCGCCAACGGCCAGGGCAAGTCCACCGTGGTCAAAACCATTGCGCGCGCACTCCAACCGCTGGCAGGCACCGTCACCGAAGGCAAAGGTCTGAACATTGGCTACTTCGCGCAGCAGGAGCTCGATGTGCTGCGCCCGGCCGACACGCCCCTGGAACACATGATTCGGCTGGTCAAGGAATGCACCGCCGAGGCACGCCTGCAGGGACAGGCGACGCGCGAGCAAGACCTGCGCAGCTTCCTGGGCAGCTTCAACTTCACCGGCGATCAGGTCAAGCAGACGGTGGGCAGCATGAGTGGCGGCGAAAAAGCGCGCCTGGTTCTGTGCATGATCGTCTGGCAACGTCCCAACCTGCTGCTGCTTGACGAACCCACCAACCACCTGGATCTGGCCACGCGCGAGGCCTTGTCGATGGCGCTCAACGAATTCGAAGGCACGGTGATGCTGGTGAGCCACGATCGCGCCCTGCTGCGCGCGGTGTGCGACGAGTTCTGGCTGGTTTCGCGGGGCGGTATCGCGCCGTTTGACGGCGATCTTGACGATTACCAACGCTACCTGCTCGACGTGGCCAAGCAATCGCGCGAGGCGCAGCGGCAAGAGCAGCGCTCGGCGCAGCAGGCAGCCCCGGCTCAGGCGCCCAC
>JAIFNE010000153.1 GCA_020047875.1 Hydrogenophaga sp. | reverse complement strand
TTGCCGTACCAGATGCCGAACACGCCGTCGAATTTGTTGGTGCCGGGTGGCGCGAAGCCGAGCTGCTGCGTGCCCCAGAGCGCGGTGGCCGCCAGCTCTTCGTTGACGCCGGGCTGGAACACGATGTTCTGCTGCTTGAGGTAGGGCGCGGCCTTTTGCAGCGCCTGGTCGTACCCGCCCAGCGGCGAGCCGCGGTAGCCGCTGATGAAACCGGCGCTGCAGCATCGGCAGCTTCACCAGCGCCTGAACACCGCTCATGAAGGCGCGACCGTGGTCGAGCGAATACTTGTCGTCCAGCGTCACCGTCTCCAGGGCGCGGCGGATGTGTTCGGGCAGGGGCGCGTTCATGAAAAGTCTCCAGTTTTGTGGGCTCGCCTCGTGGGCAGATCGGCCCGGCGCGATGTGCCGCACAGTGTATGACCCGCCTCGCGACAGGTGTTTGCTTTTCATGCCGCCAATTTGCAGAATAGAGAATGATCTTTTCTAAAAATTCACCATGACAGAAACACTTGATCGCTTCGACTGGGCCATCTTGAACGAACTGCAACGCGAAGGCCGCCTGACCAACGCCGAACTGGCGCAGCGCGTGGGCCTGTCGGCGGCGCCTTGCTGGCGCCGCGTGCGGGCACTGGCTGGACCGGGAAAAGATCGGCCTCGGCGTGCTGGCCTTTGTGCGGCTGGACGCCGAACGCAACCAGGGCGAGGTAACCCGCGCGCTGGAGGCTGCCATCCGCGACATTCCGCAGATCGTGAGCTGCCACTACATCAGCGGCTCGGGCACCTTCGAGCTGCAGGTGGTCTGCCCCGACCTGGCCGAATTCAGCCGCTTTGCGCGCGAAGTGCTGCTGAATCTGCCGAACGTCAAAGACCTCCACACCAGCTTCTCGCTGGGTCAGGTGAAGGCGGCGGGCGCGCTGCCGCTGGCGCACCTGGCGCAGCCAACCACCGGCACTGGCGTGTTGGGGCCGCGCAGCAAGTAGCGGGCGCCGACCGGCGACCACCGCCGCGCGCTCAATGCGGGCGCAGCGTTCCCGCGCGCCAGCAGCGCCCAACACGCCGCCTGTGAGGCAAACGGTCGCTGGATTACTGATCCGGCCCGAAGAAGTATCAACCGTTCGCCCTGAGCCGGTCGTTGGGCTCCCAACGACCGGCTCAGCCCGAACGGAAATTCAGACTTCACCGGGCCGGAGCAATAGTCAACCTATTTGCAGCAAGGCCTTGATCTTGGCCCGCACATCCTGAAGCACATCATCGGGCACCGCGCCTTTCTTTTTGGCTTGGCGAACGCGCCAGTCGAGTGACTTGACTTGGTCCGAAAGTACGACGCCCGGTTTGACGCCGATCAAGGTCTGGACTTCAAAGGGATAGCCTTTGATTTGGCTGGACAACGGACAACAGACCATCAAGCCCTTTTTACCGTTGTAAGCCGCAGGACTCAGCACCAAGGCAGGACGGTGGCCCGCCTGCTCGTGTCCGGCTTGGGGGTCAAATTCGAGCCAGACAATGTCACCGGCCTCGGGCACATAAGCTCGAGTGACCATCAAAGTGCTTCCTGCCCGACCGGTCCACCAAAGTCCACCGCATCATGGGTGTTCTTGTCGGTCATGCCTGCCAACAGGTCTTCCAATTTGTACTCGGGCTGGGTGGCAGGCTCGATGACGATGCGCCCTTTCGTTGCCGTGATGATGACGTGCTGCTCCAAGTTGAATGCGGCCGACTTCATGACTGCGCCTGGCAGGCGCAAGGCTGGGCTATTGCCCCATTTGCGAATCACAGCTTCCATGACACCCTCCGGTTATGTATCTACATTGTAGATACACAAGAGGCCGAGGGTAAGCCTGCTCTACCAAACAGCAGCCGAGCACCACGAGACCTGGCTTGAGCTGGCGAGTGCAGGCCGGTTCGACGGGCAGGGCGACCACCACATCCCCAAGCCCTATGTGCGCAAAGCCTTTGCCAAAAAATTGGAATGCGGCATCTTTGCCCACGGCTTTGCCCGCGCCCGCTGTGGCGACGGCGGCCACGATTATCTGGTCGCCTTCTCCTGCAAAGGCCGGGGTGTGTGCCACTCGTGCAAAAGTTCAGAAACAGACTGCGGCGCATGGTCGAGACGGCGGCGCATCTGAGCGACCATGTGTTCCCCCGCCTGCCGGTGCGCCAGTGGGTGCTGTCTGTCCCCAAGCGGCTGCGTTACTTCGTGCAGCGCGATGGGGCGGTACTTGACAGTGGAGGAGGGCAACAGCGGTTGAGCCTGTCAGAAATTTTGTCAACGCTGCGGGGCAGGGCATCGCCTGGCACTGCTGAGAGGGGAGGCCTGTCGGAAAGTCTCGGGCTCCTGGCCCTTAGCGACCACTCATATCGACCCGGCTCAGTGGCATGGTGTTCATTTCGAGTGGTTGAATTTCCTATCCGCATCGGCCGCAGCCTCATGACAAAACCCTCTGCACCCTTCGCCCCACTGGCCCTGGCCAACAGCCTGCAGCGCAACCGGCTCAGCCGACGCCAGGCGCTTTGGCTGCTGGGGGCCAGCTCGGTAGGCGCGTCCCTGGTTAGCCTGCAAGGCTGCGCGCAGTCGCCGGTATCGGGCAAAACCATTGTGGTGGGCATGAGCGAGGCGCAAGAGCGGAAGATCTCGGCGCCATACAGGACACGGCGGTCAACCAGTATGTGAGCAGCCTGGGCCAGCGTATGCACCGGCTGACACACCGGCCCGACATGCCTTTTTCGTACCGCGTGCTCAACGCCAACTACGTCAACGCCTACACCTTCCCTGGCGGGGCCATGGGTGTCACGCGGGGCATCATGGCCGAGCTCAACAACGAGGCCGAGCTCGCCGCCCTGCTCGGCCACGAAATGGGCCACGTCAACGCCCGCCACGCCGCCCAACGCCAAGGCCAGGCCATGGTGGTGCAAGTGGCCGTGGCGGGCATCAATGTGGCGGCGCAAGATTCGCAGTGGGGGCAACTGCTGGGCCTTGGCAGCCAAATTGGCGCCAGCGCCCTGCTGTCGAGCTATTCGCGCGACCACGAACGCGAGGCCGACGCGCTGGGTCAAGAATATTTGGTGCGCGCGGGCTACCCCGCGCAAGGCATGACAGCGCTGCACCAGATGCTGGTGAACGAGGAAAAGGCCCAGCCCAGCCTGCTGTCCACCATGTTTTCATCGCACCCCATGAACACCGAGCGCCGCAACACCGCTGCGCAATTGGCCGCCACGCGCTACGCCAGCAGCGCCAAAGCGCCGTTGCAGCGCGAGCGTTTCATGGACAGCACGGCCAGCCTGCGGCGCATCAAACCCACCATCAACGCCTGCCAAAACGGCGAAACGGCCATGGCCAGCAAAGCCTTTGCGCAGGCACAGGGCCAGTTCGAGTCGGCCCTGAAGTCCAGCCCACGCGACTACGCCGCCCACGTGCGCATGGCGCAGTGTCTGCAAGCCCAAGGCAAAAGCAGCCAGGCGCGCCCGTTCGCCGAACAGGCGCAAGCCATTTACCCGCAAGAAGCGCAGGCACACAAGCTGTCTGCCGTGCTGGCCCTAAGCCTGCGCGACCCGGCAGCGGCGCTGGAGGGTTTGGAACGCTACGACCGCCAGCTGCCCGGCGACCCGGGCACCACGTTCCTGAAAGGCGTTTCTCTGGAAGGCATGGGCCGCCGCCAGCAAGCCGCGCAGCACTACGCGCAATACCTGCGCCTGACCCAGCAAGGCGAGGCGGCGCAGTTTGCGGCCAACCGCTTGCAGGCCTGGGGCGTGGCACGCTGAGCCTGCGACGGACCAGCGCACAGCGCTGGACCGACAGGCCACCGTCATTCAACACCCGCCGCGCCGTCATTTAAGCCGCGCCGAGCACCCATCCCAGCCTTCCCCCAGCGGGGAAGGGGCCGGACATCCTCTTGGGCCAGCGCCTGTGTGCGGGAATGTCTTGACTCCCTCCCCCGCTGGGGAGGCGGCTGGGGTGGGGCCTGCGCAACCAGACGGCAGCGGTTAAGAGGGAAGAGGGGCTTGTTTTTGTTGACATTTCCAAAATGACAATGGCTGCGGGGGCATGCCCCCCCTTCGCAGGGGCATGGCGCAAGCCACTCAAACCACCGCTTTGCCCGGCGCCCTCTGCACGAAATCCAGCGGCTGGCCGCGCATGATCTGCTCCAACTCGGCAGGCAGGCCGACCCAGAACATGGCCTTTGGCAAGCGGCAACGCCCGGTTTGCTGGATGAATCGGCTTCACAGTTCCTGGCGCTCAGGTCGTGGGTTGAAAAAGTGTTTCCTGTCGTTTGATCGAGTGACACCTCCCGCTGAACCACCCGCGCCTGTGGACCGGGCGACGGTGGAGGATAATATGTTCGATATTTTTGACAATTTCAGGCGGTCGCCATCATGAACCTGATCGATATCGGTCACGCTGTACGCGCTCGGCGCACTGAACTGGGTCTGTCCCAGGCCCAGCTGGCGCACCTGAGCAGGCTTTCGCGCCAAACCTTGGTGGGCCTTGAAAACGGCACCCTCAACGATCTGGGGATCAACCGCGTGGGACAGGTGATGGCGGTGTTGGGTTTGGACACGTCTGTGCCGAACACCCAGGCGCGATGCAAAAAACGCGGTCTGTGGATGGCGGCCAAGACGGCCAGCGTCAGCTATGCGCAAGAACTCAATCCCGAGGTGCTGGAGCAAGTGTTGACGAGTGGCGATGTGTCTCCTTCCTTCGCGCCGCATTTGGCCCAGTTGCTCGACGAGGCGCCTGTGTCGATCGTCGTGATGGCGGTGGAGGAAGCGGCCTCGCGCGCGCACCTGCCGCTGCGTCAGGTGTGGCGCAATGTGGCGAAGCTGGCGCAGTCCGTGTCCGTGCACCGCAGGGCCATGTGGGCATGATGCCCAAGGCGTTGCCCAGCGGTCCTTGGGAG
The DNA here is from genome assembly GCA_020047875.1 of Hydrogenophaga sp. Lineage (GTDB taxonomy): Bacteria > Pseudomonadota > Gammaproteobacteria > Burkholderiales > Burkholderiaceae_C > Hydrogenophaga. The sequence goes on along the minus strand of JAIFNE010000153.1, from coordinate 1,862 downwards.
AAGCTGTTTCCGCGAGCGCTGACGTTGATCGATGAGATCAGCCGTTATGGTGGGCTCGCCGATCCGTTTTGGACCTTCGGTGGCGGGACTGTGCTGATGTTCCGTTTCCATCATCGGCTGAGCAAGGACGTCGACATCTTCGTGCCCGATCCGCAGTATCTGGGCCTTGTCACGCCGCGTTTGAGCGATACCGCGCAAGGCCTCACGCAGGACTACACCGAGCAGCCTGGGGCCTTTGTCAAGTTGCAGTTTGAGGAAGGGGAGGTCGATTTCGTGGCCGCTCCCAATCTGCTGGTGGATGCCTGGGAAACCTGGAACATCGGCGGGCGTGCCGTGAAGGTGGAGACGGCCGCCGAGATCATCGCGAAAAAGATGTTTCACCGCGGCGACCGTGTCACGGCGCGTGACCTGTTTGACTTTGCTCTCGTGATCGAGCGAGAACCGCAGCAACTGCTGGTGGCAGCGCCGTACCTCATGCGCCATCGGGTGACCTTTCTTGCCCAGATCCGACAGCCGCATCCGGGCTTGCGCTTGGCATTCGATGCCATTGCCACGCTGGACTACAAGCCCAGTTTCGATCACTGCGTGGACACGGTCGCGTTGTTTCTCGACGGTCTGCCGGCCGTTGGTGGGCCCCCGCAACGGTGATGGCGAAAAAGCAAGGGAGCGTCTTGGCGAGGCGGTGGACTGGTAGCCCATAGACCTGGCCGATCGGGCGCAGCAAGCCGGCGATGAGGCCGGGCCAAACAGCGAGAATTTATTCTTCATGGGCGGCTCCGGGCGGTGTGGCGATTCACTCCGAAACCGCCACGGTGGTCAAGTTCCCACCGCGCCCCGATTCCGACAGGCTCCCATTGATCCGGCCCGAAGAAGTATCAACCGATCGCCCTGAGCCGGTCGTTGGGAGCCCAGCGACCGGCTCAGGGCGATTTAGAACTTATCCGTAAATAGTTAAAATCCCATTCCGAACCGCAGTTACGCGGTGCCGGAGTGATACGTTGAGCAAACGAGTTGATTCCTGGGTGGTAACAGATGAGTTCTGGCAGCGGGTGGAACCGCTGGTCCCCCAGCGCGCACTGGTGCCGGGCAAACAGTACGTTCGCAAGCCTGGAGCAGGTCGGCCGGCCAAGCCGGCACGTCAGGTGTTCGAGGCCATCGTGTTTGTGCTTCGCACAGGCTGCCAGTGGAAGGCACTGCCCGCCGAGCGCTTTGGCAGCTCCAGCGCCGTTCACAAGCGCTTTCTTGAATGGGAGAAGGCGGGCTTCTTTGAAGCAGTCTGGAAGGCCGGGTTGGCGGAGTACGACGACATGCAAGGCATCGCGTGGCGATGGCAAAGCGTCGATGGCGCGATGATGAAAGCACCATTGGCACAAGAAGCTGTCGGCCCGAACCCGACGGACCGGGGAAAAAAAGGGAAGCAAGCGCCATCTGCTGGTGGACGGCCGTGGCGTCCCGTTGTCGCTCGTCGTGAGCGGGGCCAACGTCCATGACTGCAAGAGGCTTGATGCGGTGCTCGACGCCATCGTCATCAAGCGCAAAGACCCGCCCCACAGGCGAAACAAACATTTGTGCGCCGATGCGGGCTACCGTGGAGCGGAGCATCTCCGCACCATTGAGAGCCGCGGTTACATCCCCCACGTTGTCGGTCGCCGCAAGGAAGCCGATATCAAGCGGCGCAACCCGAAGAAGAAGGCCAGGCGTTGGGTTGTTGAGGTGTGCCACAGCTGGTTCAACCGCTTCCGCAAACTTCTCGTGCGCTACGAGAAGCTCGAGCGCAGCTTCCTCGCACTCAACCACCTCGCTGCAGCCATCATCGCGTTTCGCAAGGTGCCGTTGAGTGTCAACATAATTTACGGATAAGT
>JAIFNE010000087.1 GCA_020047875.1 Hydrogenophaga sp. | reverse complement strand
CCGCGTCGGCCCGCACACCGATGGCGCGCACCTGCGCGTCCTCGGCGAAGCCGTAGCTGGTGATGGGGCGCGCGATCTGCGGCAGGATGTCGCGCACCGCTTCGCTGTCCACACACACCACCGCCGCGCCGTAAAACGGCATGCGGTGCAAGAACTCGACGAACGCGCCCTTGAGTCGGCCAAAGTCGTGGCCGTAGGTGTCCATGTGATCGGCGTCGATGTTGGTCACCACCGAGAGCACCGGCAGCAGATTCAGGAACGAGGCGTCGGACTCGTCGGCCTCGACCACGATGTATTCACCCGACCCCAGCTGCGCGTTGGCACCGGCGCTGTTGAGGCGCCCGCCGATCACAAACGTTGGATCCATATCGGCCGCGGCCAGCACGCTGGCCACCAGGCTGGTGGTGGTCGTTTTGCCATGCGTTTTTTCATGCGCATCAGCTCGGCCAGCATCACCGCGCGCGGCACCACCGGCACCAGCCGGGCGCGGGCCGCGAGCACCTCGGGGTTGTCGGCCTTGACTGCCGTGGAGGTGACGATGGCGTCGGCCCCCTGCACATGGCGCGCGTCGTGCCCGATGAACACCTCGGCACCCATGGCCACCAGCCGCCGCGTGGCGCTTCCCTCGGCCAGATCGCTGCCCGAAATCCGGTAGCCCTGGTTCAGCAGCACCTCGGCGATGCCGCTCATGCCAGCGCCGCCGATGCCGACGAAATGGATGTGGCGAATGGCATGTTTCATGCCGTTTTCACTTTCGAAAGTTGTTCGCAAGCGGCCACCACGGCCGCCACGGCGTCGGTCTTCTGCATCTGTTTGGCCTTCTCGGCCATCGCCTGCAACTGCTCCCGCTGCACGGTGCGCAGCGTGCGCGCCAATGCCTCGGGCGTGAACTCGGGCTGCGGCACCAGCCAGGCGGCGCCCGCGTCCACCAGGAAGCGGGCGTTGGTGGTCTGGTGGTCGTCCACCGCCGCGGGAAAGGGAACAAACAACGCTGCCGCGCCCACCGCGGCAATTTCGGTGACGGTGCTGGCGCCTGCGCGGCAGACGATCAGGTCGGCATTGGCGAAGGCCTGAGCGGTGTCATCAATGAACGGGGTGAGTTCGGCCTGCACCCCGGCAGCGGCGTAGTTGGCGCGCAGCGCGTCGATCTGCTTTTCGCCGCTCTGGTGCAGCACCACCGGGCGCTCGCCCTCGGGCAGCAGGGCCAGCGCCTGTGGCACGGTGTCGTTGAGCGCCTTGGCGCCCAGGCTGCCGCCCACCACCAGCAGGCGCAGCGGGCCCCGGCGCTCGGCAAATCGCTGCGCAGGCGCCGGCTGGCTCAGGAAAGCCGGACGCAACGGGTTGCCGACCCACTGCGCCTTTTTCATCACATTCGGGAAGGCGGTGAACACGCGGTCGGCGATGCCAGCGAGGATCTTGTTGGCCATTCCCGCCACCGAGTTCTGCTCGTGCAGCACCAGCGGTTTGCCCAGCAGCGTGCCCATCATGCCGCCGGGAAACGTGATGTAGCCACCCAGACCGATCAGCACATCGGGCTGCACCCGGCGCACCACCTGCAGCGCCTGCCAGAACGCACGCTGCAGCCGAAGCGGCAGCAAGAGCAGGGTCATCGGGCCTTTGCCGCGCACGCCACCGAAGGCGATCGTCTCCAGCACAAATCCGCGCGGCGGGACCAGCCGGCTCTCCATGCTGTCGGGCGCGCCCAGCCAGTGCACGCGCCAGCCGCGCTCGCGCAGCGCTTCGGCCACGGCCAGCCCAGGAAAGATGTGGCCGCCGGTACCGCCGGCCATGACGAGGACGCAAGGCGCGCGGGCGGTCATTGGCGACCTCCGCGCATCATGGCTGCGTGCCGCAGCCGCATCTGCTGCGCAGCCGCCTGGCGGTTTTGTTGAAACCGCGCTGCCATCATTTCCGTCCTCCGCATGGCTGCGTGACGCAGCCGCGTCTGCTGCGCAGCCGCCTGGCGGTTTTGTTGAAACCGCGCTGCCATCATTTCCGTCCTCCGCGCATCATTTGGCGGTTTTCATAATCCACCCGAAGCACAATGGCCAGCGCCACGAGGTTGATCAGGAGGGCTGAGCCGCCGTAGCTCATCAACGGCAAGGTCAGACCCTTGGTGGGCAGGGCGCCAAGGTTCACGCCGATGTTGATGAACGACTGGAAGCCCATCCAGACGCCCACCCCCTGCGCCACCAGGCCGGCAAAGACCTGATCGAGGGCGATGGCTTGGCGTCCGATGTCCATGATGCGGCGGGTCAGCCACAGGAACAGGCCAATCAGCGTGAGCACGCCGATCAGGCCGAACTCTTCGCCGATCACGGCGAGCAGGAAGTCGGTGTGGGCCTCGGGCAGCCAGTGCAGTTTTTCCACGCTGCCACCCAGCCCGACGCCAAAGATTTCGCCACGGCCAAAGGCGATCAGCGAATGCGAGAGCTGGTAGCCCTTGCCCAGCGCGTGCTCGATGCTCCAGGGGTCCAGGTAGGCGAAGACGCGGGCGCGGCGGAACTCGCTGGTCATGACCATGACCGCAAACGCGGCCACCACCACCAGCGCCATCAGAAAGAACATGCGGGCGTTCACACCGCCCAGAAACAGGATGCCCATGGCGATCACCACGATCACCATGAACGCGCCCATATCGGGCTGCGCCAGCAACAAAACGCCGGCCAGGCCCACCGCCACCGCCATCGGCAGCACGGCCCGCAGAAAGTGCTCGCGCGCCTCCATTTTGCGCACCATGTAATTGGCGGCGTAAATCAACACCGCGAGCTTGGCCAGTTCGGACGGCTGGAAGTTCATCACACCCAGCGGGATCCAGCGCCGCGCACCGTTCACCGAGCGCCCAAGCTGGGGAATCAGCACCAGAGCCAGCAGCACCAGGGCCAGCCCGAACAACCAGGGCGCGAGCTTCTCCCAGGTGCGGATCGGCAGCTGGAACGCGACCAACGAGGTGATCAACCCGATGGCCATGAACAGCGCGTGACGGGTCACGAAGTGGGTGGGCTCGTAGTTGCCGAAACGCGGGTTGTCAGGCAGCGCAATCGACGCCGAATACACCATCACCAGACCCCAGGCCAGCAGCGTGACCACCACCCACAGGAGCGGCTGATCGAACCCCAGCTCGCGCACCGCCGGGCTGCGCGTGTCGCCGTAGCTGCGGCTCGACAGGCGCACCGGCAGGCCATCGCCACCGCCCGCCAGGGCCGCGCGCCAGCGGGCCAGGGTGTTCTGCATGGCGGCGATCATGCGCCGCCCTCCAGCAGCACGCCGCGCTCGTCGGCCAGCGCGTGCACCGCGTCCACGAACACCTGGGCGCGGTGCTGGTAGTTGTCGAACATGTCCAGGCTGGCACAAGCGGGCGAGAGCAGCACCGCGTCGCCCGCCTGGGCCTGTTGCTGCGCCAGCCGCACGGCCTCTGGCAGGGTCGCGGCATCAAGCAGCGCCCGCTGGCCCAGCGCGTCGCCGACCACGGCGCGAATGCCCGGCGCATCGCGCCCGATCAGCACCACCGCCCGCGCATGCCGGGTCAGCGCGCCAACCAGTGGCGTGAAGTCCTGCCCCTTACCGTCGCCGCCCAGAATCACCACCAGCCGGCGCTCGGCGCCCAGGCCGTTGACCGCGGCCAGCGTGGCGCCCACGTTGGTGCCTTTGCTGTCGTCGAAGTACTCAACGCCGTCGAGGATGCCCACCGGCTCGACCCGGTGCGGCTCCCCGCGGTATTCGCGCAGGCCGTGCAGCATGGCGCCCAGCGGTGCGCCGGTGCTGGTGGCCAGCGCCAGCGCGGCCAGGGCGTTGGCGGCGTTGTGGCGGCCACGGATGCGCAGCGCATCCACCGGCATCAGCCGCTGGAAATAGATTTCCGGGGCGTCTTCGGTGGTGCGCCCGCGCTTGCGCGTTTCGTCCAGGTCCAGCGCGCGCACCAGCCAGTCCATGCCGCCCACCGTGTCAATGCCCCAGTCGCCCACGCGGGTGGGTGCGTCCAGCCCGAAACTGGCCCAGGGCCGCGCTGGCTGCTGGCGGTTGCGCCCACCCACCTTCACGGTAACCGTGCCGGGCTGCATGGCCATCACGCGGGCATCGTCGCGGTTGAGCAGCATCAGCGCCTGCGCACCGAACACCGCCGCCTTGGCCGCGCTGTAGGCGGCCATGCTGCCGTGCCAGTCGAGGTGGTCTTCACTGAGGTTGAGCAGCGCGGCCGCGGTGGGCAGGGCGGGCCAAGCGCCCCCGCTCACCCCGTCGAGCTGGAAGCTGGAGAGCTCCAGCACCCAGACCGCGGGCAAGTGGGGCGGCAGCAGCGGCGCCGCGGGTGGCGGCACCAGCAGCGGTGCGTCGCCCTCGTCGTCGAGCTGTTCCAGCCCGGTCTCGGTATCCAGCGTGTCGGCCATGGCTTGCGATACCGACGCATCGAGCCCATCGCCAGCGACGCCGGGCGCTGCCGGCATCACGGGTTCGACGGCGAGGGCGCTCGCCTGCTCAGCGTCGGCGCGCTCGGCCTCGGTTTCGGCGTCCAGCGCCTGCGCCAGCACATCCAGCAACGCCGGGCCGATGTTGCCCGCGACCGCGGTGCGCACGCCAGCGCGTTGCAGCAGCTGGCCGGTGAGCGCGGTCACGGTGGTTTTGCCGTTGGTGCCGGTGATCGCCAGCACCCGGGGGTGGTAGGGCAGGTGCTCGCGCAGCGACAGCTCGCGCAATGCCTGCGCAAACAGCTCCAGCTCGCCCACCCAGGCTGCGCCGTTCGCCTGCGCCCAGTCGTGCAGCGGCGCCAGCGAAGCCGGTGGCAGCCCGGGGCTGCGGGCGATCATGGTCCATGGCGCCTGCGCGAGCAGTGCTGCGTCAAATGGCCCGGCACGAAAGCGCACGCCGGGGCATTCGGCGCGCAAGGCCGCCAGCTGCGGCGGGGCATCGCGCGTGTCGGCCACCGTCACCTGTGCCCCCTGGCGGGCGCACCAGCGCGCCATCGCCAGGCCGGAGATGCCCAGGCCCAGGACGAGCACGGTGTGGTCTTTCAACGGCGTCATCGCAGCTTCAGGGTGGACAGGCCAATGAGGCACAGCAGCATGGTGATGATCCAAAAGCGCACCACCACCTGCGTTTCTCTCCAGCCCTTCTTTTCAAAGTGGTGGTGCAGGCCCTGGCCGTAGCGGCGCTTGGTGTACTTGAAGTAGCCCACCTGCAGCATCACCGACAGCGCCTCCACCACGAAGATGCCGCCCATGATCGCCAGCACGATTTCCTGCCGCACGATCACCGCAATGGTGCCCAGCGCGCCGCCGAGCGCGAGCGCGCCCACATCGCCCATGAACACCTGGGCCGGGTGGGTGTTGAACCAGAGAAAAGCCAGGCCCGCGCCGGCCATGGCCGCACAGAAAATGAGCAGCTCGCCAGCGCCGGGAATGTGGGGCATCAGCAGGTAGCGCGCAAACACCGCGTTGCCGGTGAGGTAGGCAAACACGCCCAGGGCAGAGCCCACCATCACCACCGGCATGATGGCCAGACCGTCGAGGCCATCGGTGAGATTCACCGCATTGCTCGACCCGACAATGACCAGATAGGTCATCACCACAAACCCAAACACGCCCAGCGGGTAACTGATTTCCTTGAAAAACG
>JAIFNE010000095.1 GCA_020047875.1 Hydrogenophaga sp. | reverse complement strand
ACGCCCACCGCGCCCACGATCGGCAGCCAGCGCGTGGCACCCCGACCCAGCGCGCGCCGCGACAGGATCGCACCCAGGCGCCGCGTGATGGCGCCGATCAGCCGCGGTGAGGCGCGGCGCACCAGCGTGCGCTCTCCCACCCGCACCACCAGGTCGCGCACGCCCTGCGCTGCACTGTGCTGAAACAGGCAATACACCACCTGCTCGGGCGTCAGCGTGCGCTGTTTTCCGTAAATAGCCGCGATATCGGCCACCAGCTGCTTCTGAATTTTCCACACGCCCAGCATCTCCGGCAGGATGGTCAGCCAGCCCAGCGGACCCGGCGGCAGCGCCAGCACACCAGCGGCCAGCGCGGCCTTGGCGGCGGCGGCGTTGGCTTTTTTGCGCGCGTCGTCCAGCGGCGTGTGACTTTTCTGCTCGGTCGAGACGGGCAGCCGCGCAAACAGCGGCAGGATGGCCTGCGCAAACACCGAGCCCGGGTCGGCGGCGGAGTTGGCGTGGGGCGGCGTTTTCTGGCGGGCGGGCATGGCAGATCCTGGTTGTGGCGACCATTGTCGGCGCCGCCGGTTGCTCGCGGCGTGCTGGAGCAATCTGGCGGTGTGGTTCAGCAAGCCGCCCCGGCTTCGACCACCCCGGCGCTTGCACGGACGCAGGGCGCCAAGCCAGGGCCGCGGCCGTTGCGGTAAATTGCCTTGATGTCCGCGCATCCACCGTCTTCTCTCGTCCACCCCAGCCCCAAGGTCTTGCTCACCGGCTTTGAGGCGTTCGGCGGCGCGTCCATCAACCCGAGCTGGCAGGCTGCGCAGGCGCTGCATGGCCGGCAAATCGCCCGCCACCTCGTGGTGGCTGCGCAGCTGCCCACCGCATTTGGCACATCGCTTGGCGTGTTGAGCGCCCTGCTGGCGCAGCACCAGCCCGCGCTGGTGATTTGCGTCGGGCAGGCTGGCGGACGCGCTGCCATCGGGCTGGAGCGCGTGGCGATCAACCTGAACGACGCGCCACTGGCCGACAACGCCGGCGCCCAGCCAATCGACACCCCGGTGGTCACCGGCGCGCCCGCCGCCTATTTCAGTAGCCTGCCCGTCAAGGCCATGCGGGCTGTGCTGCAGCGCGAAGGCATTGCCGTCGAGGTGTCGCAAACCGCTGGCACCTTCGTTTGCAACCACGTCTTTTTCGGCCTCATGCACGCGCTCGCCACGCGCCGCGCACTGCGTCACACCCGCGGCGGCTTCGTGCATGTGCCCTGGCTGCCCGAGCAGGGCACGCCCAGCATGGCGCTCGATGAGATGGTGCGAGGCCTGTCGCTGGCGGTGCGCTGCGCGCTGCTGACCGGGCCGGACGCTACCCTCGCCGCAGGCGCAACCCATTAGCCTGGCCCCAGCGGCGGTTTGCACCGCGGGCTGGCAAGCCATACCATGCTTTCACAACCACCAAGCGGCTTCACCCATGACCGATAAAACCTCTTACACCCCACCCGCCGTCTGGACCTGGGATCAGGCCAGCGGCGGCAAATTTGCCAACATCAACCGCCCCATTGCCGGCCCCACGCACGACAAGGCGCTGCCCGTGGGCAAGCACCCGCTGCAGCTCTATTCGCTGGCCACACCCAATGGCGTGAAGGTCACCATCTTGCTGGAAGAGCTGCTGGCCCTGGGTCACAGCGGGGCGGAATACGACGCCTGGCTCATCAAGATCAACGAAGGCGACCAGTTTTCCAGCGGCTTTGTCGAGGTCAACCCGAACTCGAAAATCCCCGCGCTGCTGGACCGCAGCACCGAGCCGCCCACGCGCGTGTTCGAGTCCGGCTCCATCCTGCTCTACCTCGCCGAGAAGTTCGGCGCCTTCCTGCCCCCGGCGGGCGCGCAGCGCACCGAAGTCATGAACTGGCTGTTCTGGCAAATGGGCTCGGCGCCTTACCTCGGCGGCGGCTTCGGGCATTTCTACGCCTATGCGCCGGAGAAGTTCGAATACCCCATCAACCGCTTCGCCATGGAGGTCAAGCGCCAGCTCGACGTGCTCAACCGCAACCTGGCCGATCGCCCCTACATGGCGGGCGACGACTACACCATTGCCGACATCGCCATCTACCCCTGGTACGGCGCTCTGGTGCAAGGCGCGCTGTACAGCGCCAGCGAGTTTCTGGCGGTGCACGAATACACCCACGTGCAGCGCTGGGCCGCTGCCATCGCGGCCCGCCCGGCGGTGGAGCGCGGGCGAAGAGTCAACCGCGTGTGGGGCGAGGAAAGCGAGCAGGTGCCCGAACGGCATTGAGCGCGCGAACGGGGCTTGGCGCGCAGTCGCCGGCCCGCTATGACAGCAGCAATCGAATGGCGCACCTCAGTCAAGCGATCGCCCAGCCAGATCTGGGCGTCTGTTGAGTCAGTTGCAAAAACCTCCGCTTCTGACCTGTCGAACCCGTTGTCCGCCTGAATGGTGGTGAGGCGGTCTGACTTCCTGGGGTGCCATGGCCGTTTGGCTGCACCCAGGCATGGCAGATGCACCGAGGAACAAATCACAGCATTCCTCAGCAGCCCCACGCAGATTTCTCGTGGACAGTTGCTACTCACGCGGCGGACGTGGCCGGATCGGCCAGCGCTTTGGCCAGTGCACGCAGCAGCACATCGGCGGTGTATGGCTTGGGCAGGAAGTGCAGCAAGTCCGCACCAACCAGGCTTCCTGACTTGCCGTGTTGCGGCATACCGCTGGCGCCGACGATGCGCACGTTGGGTCGGATCTGACGCAGCGCCTGGATGGTTGCGGGGCCGTCCATCACCGGCATCATCATGTCGGTGAGCACCAGATCAATCCGGTCGATGTTCTGTGCGAACAGCGCGACCGCTTCTGCACCGTTGGCAGCCACCAGCACCTGATAGCCATTGGCCTCCAGGGTCTGGCGGGTCACCTGCCTGATGGCCTCTTCGTCGTCCACCAGCATGATCAGCTCACCTTGGCCGCGCGGTGCAGCCGCAGGCTGTTCGCTGACGCTCGCGGCAAAGGCCCCCTTGCTGGCTGGCAAGTAGATGCAAAAACGCGTGCCCACATTGGGCTCGCTGTGGACGCGGATGAAGCCGCCGTGGCTCTTGACGATGGCCTGTGTGGTGGACAGCCCCAGGCCCGTTCCCTCGCCCACTCGCTTGGTGGTGAAGAAGGGTTCGAAGATCTTCTCCATGTTGGCCGGATCGATGCCGCTCCCGCTGTCGTCGACCTCGATCTTGACGTAAGGACCTTCGCGTGCCTCGATGTTCATGGCAGCGTAGTGGCTGTCCAGCATCACGTTCGCGGCCAGGATTCCCAAACGACCGCCCTTCGGCATGGCATCGCGCGCATTGATGCATATGTTGAGCAGCACTTGCTCCAGCTGCGTTGGGTCGCCTGTGATGGTCTGCAGGTCTGCGGGCACCTCCACGTGGATAGCGATGTTGCGCGGGATCGTCTCGCTCAGCAGGTGCTCAAGATCCTTGAGCACTTTGTCCAGCTGCACCTCATGCCGCGGGCCCTCGACGCCACGCGCGAACGAAAGGACCTGCCGGATCAGATCGGCGCTGCGTTGGGCGCTTACCTCAATCGTGCGCAGCAAAGTCTGGCTCCCGGCGTCCTGCACATCTTCCTTGAGCATGCTGATTGCCATCAGGATGGGCGCGAGCATGTTGTTCAGGTTGTGGGCCATCCCCCCGGCCAATGTGCCGATGCCCTCCATGCGCTGAGAATGTAGGAGTTGCTGCTCCAGCAACTTCTGCTGAGTGACATCGGTGTTGATCGCCAGGATGGTGCTCGGCTGTTCTTCCTCGTCGCGCACCAGTGTCAGGCGCGAAATCAGCCGCAGCGTCCGGCCCTCTTGCGTCGTGTGCTCGACTTCACCCACCCATTCACCGGTTTCCCGCACAGACCGCAGGCACTGGTCGAACGCTGCCTGGTCGCGATAGAGCAGCGTACGCGCGTCAGCACTCAGCGCATCGTTCTTGGACCAGCCATAGATGCGTTCTGCGCTTCGGTTCCAGTAGGTGATACGCGTATCAAGGTCCATTACCCAAATTGCATCTTGCGCTTTGTCCAGCAGAGCCGCCTGTTTGCTGATCGCCTGGGCTGCGCGCTTGCGCTCGGTCACGTCGCGCTGGATTGCGATCCAGTGCGTGTACCAGCCCGCCTCATTGGCAACAGGGGAGATATCGATCTCCTGCCAGATCTCCTCCCCCTGCTTGGTGTAATTCAGCAACTCCTCGCGCACAGACTGCCAGGCGCCGAGTCGGGCGCGGATGCGATCGAGCGCATCGCGCTGGGTCTTCGGTCCCTGCAGGATGCGCGGTGTCTTACCGATGATCTCGTCGCGACGGTAGCCGGTGGTCTTCTCGAAGGCCTCGTTGGCGTAAATCACCTTTGGGCCCGGATCAGCGATGGGCTCGGCTTGCGCGATGATGACGGTGTCGTTCATGCGCTCAACGCAAGTCTGCAGCAGTCGCAGTTTGGCCTCATCTTTGCGCCTTTGCGTGATGTCCTGGAAGTGCACCGCCAACCCGTCCTCGGTGGGGTGGGCATGTGCCTCAAGCCACATGCCCGTCGGCGCGTAGTACTCGACTACCGTGGCTTGGGTCCCGGTGTCGAAGGCTTTCTGGTAGCAGGCGTGGAAACTGGTGTGCTCGGCCTCTGGGAACACATCCCACAGGAGCCTCCCAGTCATCTCTTCGCGCCTGCGGCCGACCACACGGCTCATTTCCTGGTTGGCAAAGGTGATGGTCCAGTTGTGATCCAGTGTGAAGAAGGCTTCCGATATCCGCTCCATGGTGGCTCTGAGGCTGGCGGCCAGGGCGTGACGTTCCATCTCGTTTCGGCGCAGCACCGAGATATCCTGAAACGCCCCCTCGAAGCCCGTGATGGCTCCCGTTTCATCGCAAATGCTCTCACCGGTGGCGCGTACCCACACCCGCTGGCCATCGGTTCGCACCAGTTCGGCCTCGAAGTCGAAGGACTCACCATGCTCAAGGCAGCGGTCGACCGCTCGTTCGACCATTTCACGGTACTCGGGCGCGTAGTACGAAATGCCTTCTTCAATCGTGGGCGGGTAGCCCGGTGGGCGGCCGTGGATGTTGCAGGTTTCGTCGGACCAGAACAGCCTCTGTGCGATGCCATCGAAGGTCCAGCCGCCAAGCTGCGCGATGCGCCCGGCCATTTTGTGTAGCCGTTGACTTTTCTCTATTTTCTGTTCGGCCAGCTGACGTTCGGAGCAGTCCTCCGCCACCAGCAGCAGACGTTCAGGCGGCTGACCGTCCGCATCCAGCAGGGCGAGATGCGTCCGATACCAGATGGCTTGGCCTGTCCGGGTGAGGTAGCGGTTCTCGATGACGAGGTAAGGCACCTCGCGCTGGCAAAGCCGCTTGATCAACTGGTTCTTGTGAGCACGGTCGCCAGGGTGGATGATGGCCGCAAGGTCCAGCGCCGACAGGTCGGCCTGCGAATAGCCCAGCATGGCACTCCAGGCCGGGTTGCACTCCACGAAGCGCCCCTGCAGGTCGGTGATGGCCATCGAGATGCCAATCGGGGTCTGGAGGATGGCGCCATTCAGGGCCTTCTGGTGCTCTGGGTTGTCTCTGAAGAGCGCTCTATTGTTGTTCATTTGTTGTACCTGCTTTGTGCAGGTTTTTCCCTGTTGTCTATTGGCGCGTCAGCCTGAGTCTTGAGCGCAACTGCAACAGCCAGCTCACCTGGAATTGCCGAAACCGCGGAAATCGCACGCCACCGGCGATTTCTTCACCATGAGCTGACTTTGAACTTACATGTCAGATGCCTGCCAGGCTCAAACGCAGGTGCGCCGCCTGGCGCTCGTGCACAACGCCTTGAAGGACGTTGTTGAGCGACAAGCTTTCCCTCAGATTCGATCACGATGAACCTGTGACCCTGCGCCACACCGGGCTAAATCGCGAACAGCAGGGCATTTCGGGGGCTCTTGTGCGTTTGGGTACTTGGCGTTGGCGCCTATCCTGAGGCTGTCCAAAAAACTCGAGCATCTCCACATGACCACTTCGGTACACGGCGCCAGCGAGCGCATCAATCTCACGGGCAACAACAAGTTCGAATTGCTGCTGTTCCGCCTTGGGGAAGCGCAGGGCACAGACCGCCGCGAGCTGTTTGGCATCAACGTGTTCAAGGTGCGGGAAATACTGGTCATGCCCACCGTCACGGCCATTGCCAACGCGCCGCCCCATGTGCTCGGCGTGGCCAACATTCGCGGACAGATCATCCCGGTGATCGACCTGCCGGCTGTGGTGGGCTGCGTTCCCAAACGCGGGCTGACCATCCTGATGGTGACCGAATACGCCCGGACCACCCAGGCCTTTGCGGTGGAAGAGGTGGACGAAATCGTGCAGCTGGAGTGGAGCAATGTGCTGGCCGCAGAAGGCAATGGCGGCGAGCTGGTGACCAGCATCGCCAAGCTCGACGGCGATGCCGACAAATCCCGTCTGGCCCAGGTGCTGGATGTGGAGCAGATTCTGCGCAACGTCATGCCGACGGCAGAGGAAAAAATCACCCCGGAATCGGTTGGCGCTGCGGTGAACCTGCCGCCGGGCTCCATCATCCTCGCCGCAGACGACTCGCCGGTGGCGCGCATGATGATTGAACAAGGGCTTACCGCCATGGGCGCTTCTTACGTCATGACCAAAACCGGACAGGAAGCCTGGGAGCGCCTGCAGACCATCGATGCCGAGGCCAAGGCCGAGGGCAAAACGGCACACGACAAAGTGGCGCTGGTGATGAGTGATCTGGAAATGCCGGTGATGGATGGTTTCACGCTCACGCGAAACATCAAGCAGGACCCACGCTTCAAGTCGATCCCGGTGGTGATCCATTCATCGCTCACCGGCACGGCCAACGAAGCGCATGTGAAATCCGTCGGGGCTGACGCCTACGTGGCCAAATTCGTGGCCAGCGAACTGGCCGCCACCATCCGCGGCGTGCTCAGGCAGTGAGCCTGGAGCCCGAACGCAGCGCCGCTGCGTTGCGGTCGGCAGTTCGCACCGATTCCTAAAAGCCCGCTTTGTCGGGCTTTCGGATTTTTCAGGCCTGCCAGACGCCGAACCCGGCCGATCGCAGGTCGATCCCCACTGCAATTTCCTTGTCCACCGCGGCATCAAAGGCCATGGGGTTGAAGCCTTCGTACAGGTCGGGTAACAGCCGAAGGCCGTACTTCCTCACGTAAGCGTTGGCCTGAATGCCCGCTTTGTGCTTGTCAAAGCGTATGTCTGGATCCAGCCCCGTCATGCCCACGTACACGCATGGCATGCCATGGATGTAGTCGGGATTGCGCTTGCGGAACTTGGCTTCGAGCAGCACATCGTGGTGCAACTCGATCACATAGACCTTGTGGTGGGCGCGTGGGCGTCGTGGCATTCGACATTTTCTGTGAGCGCCACGCCAGCAACTGCGCTGGCAAGTCGCTGGTTGAGCGACGCCTGCCAGGGTGGTCGTTTACTGAGTGGTGTATCGGCTCGTCACCATTTTTCCGTGAGGCAGGCTGGAGAGACGACGGAACATGCTGCGGCAGTAGCCGTTGATTTGCAGGCATTTGTTGATCTCATCCACGGGCAGGGGGCCAGACACCACCACGATGTCGTTGGCGCTGTCCAGCGCGCCGGCAGCCCGCAAGCGGCGGCGGGCGCCGCTGGCCCAGGAGTGAATGCGTGTGGGGCTGCCGTGCTCGTGCAGCAGGCCGCTGCTGGCGTCAAATGCCAGAGCCACCGTGTCGGTCATGAGCCGCAGCTTGCGCTCGCCCGTGACCTTGCTGGCCGGTGTGCTCAGGTCATACAGGTGGTAATTGCCTTCTTTGAGCTGGTACTGCAATGCCATGACGACTCCTTGTTCGGTCAGATTGTGGCCACAGGGACCAAAAACTAAAGCGAAAAAAGATGTACAAAATCCAGTCAGTTCAAAAGAGTTCCGCTGGATGGCCAGGCCGCGATCGCCGCTCGCGCCAACCCGCCAACGTTTACCCATCCGCAGGGATAAGTCGGCGCGCCATGCACCGTCGATGCTGGCTCAGCAGGAAATGGCAATCCTGGCGTGGCCCGTTTGTTGGTGGCAGCAGCCCATGCTCTGGCCCGCGTTTGCATCCAGCCGTTCAGACCGTGTGCGCCTGCGGCTTGCAGATGGACTCAGGTCGCCGCTTCCAGCCCATTCTGGAAATGCTGCTGCATGCGCTCGCGGGTGAGCGCGGTATTGCGGGCCAGCAGCGCCTGCATCACGGCGCGGTGCTCGGCCAGCGACTCGTTGATGCGCCCGGTCTTGAGCAGCGAGTTGTGACGGTTGAGTTTCATCACCTTGCGCAGGTCGCTCACCATCTGCTGGCGCCAGCGGTTGTCGGCGATTTCCAGCAGCCGCAAATGGAACTGTTCGTTGAGCACAAAGAAGCGATCGCGCTGCAGCACCGCGGCTTCCAGCTCGGCGTGCAGCTCGCGCAACTCGGCAAGCTGCTCGTCGGTGGCGCGCTCGGCCACCACGGCGGCACCATCGGACTCCAGCAGGGCCAGCAGGTGGTACACGTCGGTCAGGTCTTTGTCTGACACCTCGGTCACATAGGCGCCGCGGCGCACCTTCATCGTCACCAGCCCCTCGGCCGCCAGCACCTTGAGCGCCTCGCGCAGGGGCGTGCGGCTGATGCCGTAGGCTTCGGCAATTTTCAGCTCGTCGATCCAGCTGCCGGGCTCCAGGTCGCGGCTGAAGATGCGCTGGCGCAGCAGCTCGGCAACTTCTTGGTACAGCGCGCGCGGCGCGAGCGACAGGGCGTTCATGGGCGGGGTTGGGGCCAAACAGGCGAAAGAATAGGCGCTGCCAATTGTAAGGCAATCACAATATTTTGCATCAATAATTATAAATGATGTAAAATTGCCGCCGCCTGTGATGTCCTTCTTGCGCCGTGCCCGGCCGATGCAGGTCGCCCGCCGGTGGCCCTTTTGCTCTCCGCTGCCAGCATCGCCAAGAACGCATTTCCCACGATCCAATCCGCCCCGCCGCCATGCCGTCCACATCCAACAGCTCCTCCCCCGAATTCGCTGCGGCCAGCCTGGAAGACTGGGCCCGCGCCGCCGCCAAGTCCGCCCCGGGCGGCGATGTGGATGCGCTGAGCTGGGTCACGCCCGACGGCATCCGCGTCAAGCCGCTGTACACCGCGCAAGACACGGCCAACCTGCCGCATACCAACACCCTGCCGGGCTTCGAGCCCTTCATTCGCGGCCCGCAGGCCACGATGTATGCGGTGCGCCCGTGGACCATCCGCCAATACGCCGGCTTCTCCACCGCCGAGGAAAGCAACGCCTTCTACCGCAAGGCGCTGGCCGCCGGCGGGCAGGGCGTGAGCGTGGCGTTTGACCTCGCCACCCACCGGGGCTACGACTCCGACCACCCGCGCGTGACCGGCGACGTGGGCAAAGCCGGCGTGGCCATCGATTCGGTGGAAGACATGAAGGTCTTGTTCGACCAGATCCCGCTGGACAAGGTGAGCGTGTCCATGACCATGAACGGCGCGGTGCTGCCGGTGCTGGCGGGTTACGTGGTGGCGGCTGAAGAGCAGGGCGTGAGCCAGGACAAGCTGAGCGGAACGATTCAGAACGACATTCTGAAAGAGTTCATGGTGCGCAACACCTACATCTACCCGCCCGAACCATCGATGAAGATCATCGGCGACATCATCGAGTACACGGCCAAGCACATGCCGAAGTTCAACTCGATCAGCATCAGCGGCTACCACATGCAGGAAGCCGGCGCCAACCAGGCGCTGGAACTGGCCTTCACCCTGGCCGATGGCAAAGAGTATGTGAAGACCGCAACCGCCAAGGGCATGGACGTGGACGACTTCGCCGGGCGCCTGAGCTTTTTCTGGGCGATCGGCATGAATTTCTACCTGGAGATCGCCAAGATGCGCGCGGCCCGCCTGCTGTGGACGCGCATCATGAAAGGCTTCAACGCGAAAAACCCCAAGAGCCTGATGCTGCGCACGCACTGCCAGACCTCGGGCTGGTCGCTCACCGAGCAGGACCCGTACAACAACGTGGTGCGCACCACCATCGAAGCCATGGCAGCGGTGTTCGGCGGCACGCAGAGCCTGCACACCAACGCCTTCGATGAAGCCATCGCGCTGCCCACCGACACCAGTGCGCGCATCGCCCGCAACACGCAACTGGTGATTCAGGAAGAGACCCACATCACCAGCGTGGTCGACCCCTGGGCCGGCAGCTACATGATGGAGTCGCTCACGCAAGAGATGGCCGACAAGGCCTGGTCCATCATCGAAGAGGTCGAAGCCATGGGCGGCATGACCAAGGCCGTGGACAGCGGCTGGGCCAAGCTGAAGATTGAAGCCGCCGCGGCCGAAAAGCAGGCCCGCATCGATTCCGGGCGAGACGTGATCGTTGGCGTCAACAAATACAAGCTCAAGACGGAAGACGCGATCGAGGCGCGCGACATCGACAACGTGGCGGTGCGCGACGGCCAGATTGCGCGCCTGCAAGCCATCAAGGCCAGCCGCAACACGACCCAGGTGCAGGCCGCGCTGACCGCGCTGACCGACGCCGCCGAAAGCGGTGAAGGCAACTTGCTTGATCTGTCGATTCAGGCCATCCGGCTGCGCGCCACCGTGGGCGAGGTGAGCGATGCGCTGGAAAAGGTATTTGGGCGCCACCGCGCCGACACGCAAAAGGTGACCGGTGTGTACGCTGCCGCATACGACTCTGCCGAAGGCTGGGACGCGCTGAAAGACGAAATCAACGCCTTCGCCGAAGCGCAGGGGCGGCGCCCCCGCGTGATGATCAGCAAGCTTGGCCAGGACGGCCACGACCGCGGCGCCAAGGTGGTGGCCACGGCGTTTGCTGACCTGGGTTTCGACGTCGACATGGGCCCGCTGTTCCAGACGCCCGAAGAATGTGCGCGCCAGGCGATCGAGAACGACGTGCACGCGGTCGGCGTCTCGACGCTCGCCGCCGGCCACAAGACGCTGGTGCCGGCCATCATTGCCGAGCTGAAGAAGCAGGGCGCCGACGACATCATCGTGTTCGTGGGCGGCGTGATCCCGCGCCAGGACTACGAGATGCTGTACGAGGCCGGCGTGAAAGGTATCTACGGCCCGGGCACGCCGATTCCGGCCAGCGCCAAGGATGTGCTGGAGCAGATCAAGAAGGCCTTGAGATAAATGCTTGTGATACAGTAATACTGTATTTCATGCATTCTCAAGGAGTCCGTCATGGCTGTATCCGTCCGACTGGAGCCGCTGCTCGAAAAAGAGCTGGAGTTGACCGCCAAACGAATGGGCGTGACCAAGTCACAGTTCATCGTGTCGGCGCTGGAGAGGGCCTTGGGCCGCAAGAACCCCTACGACTTGCTGCTCAAGGTGAACGCCGAGGTGCGTGAGCATTTGCCTGAGCATGCTGAGTACGTGTCGCCCACCAAGGCGGCCATCCGCTCCAAGCTCAGCGCCAAGCGTGAAGCCAGTCAAGCGGATTGGCTCGCCTTTCAAGAGGCCAAAAAGCAAGGTCAAACCTGGACGGCGCCAGATGCGGAAGCGGACGCGCCGTGAATGTGGCCTTGATCGACACGGGTCCCTTGGTGGCACTGTTTGACAAGGGCGACATCGCTCACCGTCACTACACCGCATTGCTGGCCAAGGATTGGCGCTTGACAACCACCTGGCCGTGCGTGGTGGAGGCGTGTTACTTTTTGGGTGCCAACGCCGTCCAGCGTTTCTTGCGCTGGGTGTCTGAGGGTGGCGTCATCGTGTACCCGTTTGATGTAGGCAGCCTGCCCGATCTGGCTGAGTTGATGGCGCGTGACACCGCGCCGCCTCGCACCGAGATGGACCTGGCCGATGCTTCCCTCGTCTGGTTGGCCCAAGACACCAACACGCTCAAGGTCATGACCATTGACGTTCGCGACTTCTCGCGCTACCGCTTGCCCGATGGGCGCAGCTTTGAGATTTTGTGAGGTCATGCGCATGCAACTCAACAACCCATTCGCAGAGCCTGACATGGATATTCAGGACATCAAGGGTGATGCGTACGGCCTGATGAATCCTGCGCGGAAAATTTTGCGTGCCGAGGGGCTGGTGTGTTTGGTGCTGGCGTGTGTTTTGTACCAAGTGCAAGGGTTCTCTTGGTTTGAATTTGGTCTGTGGTTTTTCTTGCCCGATGTGGCTATCTTGGTGTACGTGTTCGGCAATGAGCGTTTCGGCATGTGGATTTACAACCTGACCCACAGCACAGTGGGGGCCGGCAGCCTGGCCGCGCTGGGGTTGGTAGCGGATGCTGCAATCCTCGTCCAGGCTGCATTGATCTGGTTTTCGCACATTGGCTTTAACCGTGCCGTGGGCTACGGACTGAAGTTCCCCTTGGGCTTTCGCGTGACACATTTGGGTGTGTTGCGGGGCATTCGAGAGCGGCAATGATGGGTCAACATGGGGCAGTCTTGGCATCTGATGCGGTTTGTGAGACCCGTAATACACCCGAGTTTGAGCGCACTGACCGTTTGTGCTTGGAGAGCTGGGTTGGCTGATTTTTTGAACGCTATCGTTCGGGCTAGCACCATGGTGCAACGCCGCGCCATCGCCAAAGCCATCACGCTCTTGGAATCCACCCGCGCCGACCACCGCGCCCAGGCCGACGAGCTGCTGACCGCCTTG
>JAIFNE010000203.1 GCA_020047875.1 Hydrogenophaga sp. | reverse complement strand
CTCAACTACAAGCATCTGTATTACTTCTGGGTCACCGCCAAGGAGGGCGGCATGTCGCACGCCGCGGCCCGCTTGGGCATGGCCGTGCAGACGGTGAGTGCGCAGGTGCGGCTGCTGGAGCAGTCTCTGGGTCATGCGCTGTTCAAGCCGGCCGGGCGCGGCCTGGTGCTGACCGAGGCCGGCCAGGCCGCGCTGCAGGTGGCCGAGCAGATCTTTCACCTGGGCGAGCAACTGCACACCGCCGTGCGCGATGCCACCAGCCAGAGCGGCGTGCGGCTGGTGGTGGGCATTTCTGACGGGCTGGCCAAGCTCGCGGTGCGCGAACTGCTCGCACCCACGCTGGACGAGCCGCGGCTGCGGCTGATCTGCCACGAGGGCGACTTCGAAGACCTGCTGGCCGACCTGGCCTTGCACCGGCTCGACGTGGTGCTCTCCGACCGCCCTGCGCCGGCCAACCCGAACCTCAAGCTCTACAGCCATCCGCTGGGCACCTCGCCGCTGGGCTGGTATGCGCCGCCGGCCTTGCTGGAGGCGGCCCGGCAGGATTTTCCGCACAGCCTGGCCCGCGTGCCGGTGTTGCTGCCCAGCGCGCAGGCGTCGGTGCGGCTGGCGATCGACCAGTGGTTCGAGCAGCACAGCGTGCGGCCCAACCTGGTGGGCGAGTTTCAAGACAGCGCGCTGCTGGCCACGTTTGGCGCTTCCGGCATGGGCGTGTTTCCGGCCTCCGAGCAGATGCGCGACAAGCTTTCGCAAGGGTATGGCCTGCACGGATTTGCGCCCTGCGAAGGGGTGCAGGAGCGCCACTACGCGATCGGTACTGCGCGCAAGGTGCAACACCCGCTGGTGCAGCGCCTGCTGAAGGCGGCCCAGGCCTGAGCGGCAGCCGCCATTTGGGGCGCGCCCCTAATCTTTGCTGCACTGCAACAAAACACTTGATCGATTCGCGAATCTCCGTAAAATCGCGCCCATGCTGCACTGCAACATGGCGGCGCAGATCTGCTGAAACGCCGCCTGGCCCTCGGCAGCCCGTTTGTCCCAACCT
Source organism: Hydrogenophaga sp. (assembly GCA_020047875.1). Lineage (GTDB taxonomy): Bacteria > Pseudomonadota > Gammaproteobacteria > Burkholderiales > Burkholderiaceae_C > Hydrogenophaga. Next base: position 4,977 of record JAIFNE010000203.1, on the reverse strand, counting down.
TGAAGGAAACCCCCATGAAAAACCCCGCTGAACAAATGATCGCCACCAACCAAGCCAACGTCGAAGCCCTCGAAGGCGCCGTGAACCAGGCCTACGCCGGTATGGAAAAGCTGGTCGAACTCAACCTGGCCGCCACCAAGGCCGCCTTGGGCGAGTCCTTCGGTCACCTCAAGGCCGTGATGTCGGCCAAAGACCCGCAAGCGCTGATGGCCCTGCAGACCAGCTTCCTGCAGCCGCTGGGCGCGAAGTCCATGGCCTATTTCCAGCACGTGCAGAGCATCGCCACCGAAGGCCAGTCCGGCTTCACCGCCCAGTTCGACGCCCAGATCGCCGAAGCCCAGAAAGCCTTTGGCGCCAGCATCGAGCAGATGACCAAAAATGCGCCCGCTGGCTCGGAGGCCGCTGTCGCCGCTTTCCAGAGCGCCATGAGCAACGGCCAGAAGGCCGTGGAGTCCGCCCAGGCCGCGATCAAGAAAGCCACGGCAACCGCCCAGGCCAACTTCGACAGCGTGACCCGGCAAGCCGCTGACGTCGCCAAGAAGGCCGCGAAGGTCGCCTGATCGCTGCGGCCCGCGGGCTGCAGTTCAACAACAAAGGCTCCCGCGGGAGCCTTTGTTGTTGATGGGGACGGACTTGTTCAGCGTTGCTTCAGAAGGCGATGTCGTCGGCAATCGCGGCGATGCCGGCTTTGGCGCAGGCGTCGTCGGCCTCCCCGCCGGGTGCGCCCGACACGCCGATGGCGCCAAAGATCGATCCCCCGCCTTCAATCACCACCCCGCCGCCTGCCGCCAGCATGCGTGGCGTGTGGCGAATACCACTCATGGACTTGCCGGCCTGGGTCTCCTCAGCCAGGGCCAGCGTGGAGGTGCGAAAGCTCGCCGCCGTCCAGGCTTTATCGGTCGCCACTGGCAGCGTGTGGGCGCCAGCAAACCGGTCGCGCAGAAAGACCTGCGTCAGCCCCGAGCGGTCGACCACGGCCACGCCGACCTGAAAGCCCTGGGTACGGCAACTCGCCAATGCCGCCTGGGCTGCTTTGAGCGCGGTTTCCGGCGTGAGGGTCTTGATCTGAAAAGTAGCCGCTGGCGCCTGTGCCCAGGCTGTGAAGCTGGCAGCGGCCAGTGAAAGGGTGATCAGGATGGTGCGCATCGTCGTCTCCTCGGGTTGTGGACTTCGGGCGAGCCCGCCACCGCAGCGGCCACCCGTACTCAATACTAACTTGGTATTCCGCAGCGCTCTGACGCTGCTCAAGCGGCACAGTTGCTCATGGCAGGCCAGAATCGGCACGCGTCCGTTCGCGGTTGGGCACTATGCTTCACACAACGGATGAGCCGCCGCCGGGGTGGCCCACACCCAAGAGTCAGCATTCAGAGGCATCCCATCATGGCAAGCGATCTCGACACGGTGCGCGCGTTGCGCGCGCTTTTTCACGACATGCCGCATGCGCCGCCTGGGCTCACGCCCGAGGAATACGTGGCCTGGACCCAGCGCGCGATGGCTGAGTTCGAGGGCGGTGACATGGCCTACACCCTGCAGCACGTCACCCGCAACGCCATGCTTGACCTGATCCTGCGCCTGCGCGAAGACGGCTACCTGCAGGAAGACGCCGCGTTCGACAAGATGCTGCTGCCTGGTGCATCAACGCCCAGAAAAGTGCCGACGCCACAGCCCGCTTGCTCAACCGGGCCCGCCCCGCCTGGATCGAGCCCGCGCCGCTGTTCACCGCCGACGCGCAGCAGATCGCGCGCTTCGTGGCCGGCCAGCCCACCGGCCCTGGCCCGCTGGTTGCCGAGTTCTGCGAACGCCGCGATGTGCGGGAAATTGGCGTGTTCGATGAGCCGCCGCCGTTGGTGCATGAATTCACCTGGGGCTTCCTCACCGAGTCGCAGGACGGCTGGTCGATCTACCTGCCCGAGGTCTGGCGCGCCGGCTCGGTCGGCAGCTTCGAGCGCTTTCTCAGCGCCTGGCAGCTCGAAACCCAGGCCCGAAGCGAGGCGGCACCCGGCGCGAGCAGCGTGCCGGCAGGCCTGACGGCAGAACCCGGCATCGGGGGTTTTTGCTGCCTGATGCTGCAGGCAGACGACAAGGAGGCGCTGCGGCGCTGGGTGGGGGAGGTGTTTCTTGCCCACATGCTCCCGACCATGGCGGCGCGGGTGCTCGACCCGAACTACGACTTTCCCGACGCCTGGTGAGCCCGTTGGCTGATGGCGCCGGCGCAAGACCCTTAAGCAATGTCGAGTCCCTCTGCGTCCGCAGTGATGCGACCACCGGTGAACGTCGCACCGTATTCCGGCGTCGGTTAACACAGGGGCTTGTTGCTTAAGCGGGTACCTTGCCACCGCTGACAGCGTCGACTTCGGTAAAAATACAGCTTGCACCGGCGACCCCGCAAACGACAGAGCCGGCCAACCCGGAGATCCTTGATGCCCACCCCCAACATCCCTCACTTCATCAACGGCCAGCGCGCCGCCGGCACTGCCACGCGCGCGCAAGACGTGTTCAACCCCGCCAGCGGTGCCGTCACCGGCCGCGTGGCGCTGGCCCATGCCGCTGATGTGGACGCGGCGGTCGCCGCCGCGCAGGCCGCCTTTCCCGCCTGGGCCGACACGCCGCCGATCCGCCGCGCGCGGGTCATGTTCAAGTTTCTCGAACTCGTGAACCAGCACAAGGACGAGCTGGCGCGCATGATCACGCTGGAGCATGGCAAGGTGTTCACCGACGCGCAGGGCGAGGTCTCGCGCGGCATTGACATCATCGAATTCGCCTGCGGCATTCCGCAGCTGCTCAAGGGCGACTTCACCGACCAGGTCTCCACCGGCATGGACAACTGGACCATTCGCCAGCCGCTGGGCGTGGTGGCCGGCATCACGCCGTTCAACTTCCCCGTCATGGTGCCCATGTGGATGTTCCCGGTGGCGATTGCCGCGGGCAACAGCTTCGTCCTCAAGCCCAGCCCGATCGACCCTACGCCCTCGCTGTTCCTGGGCGAGTTGCTGCGCCAAGCCGGCCTGCCCAACGGCGTTTTCAACGTGGTGCAGGGCGACAAGGAGGCGGTGGATGCGCTGCTGGTGCACCCCGATGTGAAGGCCATCAGCTTTGTGGGCTCCACGCCGATTGCCAATTACATCTACGAGACCGGCGCCCACCACGGCAAGCGCGTGCAGGCGCTGGGCGGCGCCAAGAACCACATGGTGGTGATGCCCGACGCCGATCTGGAGCAGGCGGTGGACGCGCTGATCGGCGCGGCCTACGGCTCGGCCGGCGAGCGCTGCATGGCGATCTCGGTGGCGGTGCTGGTGGGCGACGTGGGCGACAAAATCATGCCGCTGCTGCAGGCGCGCGCCGAGGCGCTCAAGATCAAGAACGGGCTGGAGCTGGACGCCGAGATGGGCCCGATCGTCACCCGCGCCGCCTTCGAGCGCATCACCGGCTACATCGAAGCCGGCGAGAAGGCTGGCGCGAAGCTGCTGGTGGATGGCCGCGGCTTCCATGGCAAGACCGCGGGCGAGGGCTGCGAGGCCGGCTTCTGGATGGGCGGCACGCTGTTCGACCACGTGACCACCGACATGAAAATCTACAAGGAAGAAATCTTCGGCCCGGTGCTCAGCTGCGTGCGCGCCAAAGACTTCGCCGAAGCGGTGCAGCTCATCAATAACCACGAATTCGGCAACGGCACCAGCTGCTTCACCCGCGACGGCAACGTGGCGCGCGAATTTGCGCGGCGTATTCAGGTGGGCATGGTGGGTATCAACGTGCCGATCCCGGTGCCCATGGCCTGGCAGGGTTTCGGCGGCTGGAAAAAGAGCCTGTTTGGCGACATGCATGCCTACGGCGAAGAGGGCGTGCGGTTCTACACCAAGCAAAAGTCCATCATGCAGCGCTGGCCGGAATCGATCGCCAAGGGCGCCGAGTTCGTGATGCCCACCGCGAAATAAGCTCCCCCCTGCGCGCCTTCGGCGCTTCCCCCCGGGGGGGGACGGCACCTGAGGCCCGGCAAAGCCGGTTCCTCGGTTTTCCTGGATCGAGTCACTTCACTTCGAGGAGGTTGGTGGATGGACGACGGCAACAGCCCGTATGACCCAGACCAGGGCGACTGGCAAACGCTGACCACCGTCTTCAGCCCCACCGAGGCGTGGCTGCTGCGCGGTGTGCTGCAGGCCGCGGGCGTGCCGGCGGCGCTGGCCGACGCGCACCTGGTGCAGGCGCACGGCCTGTTGGCGCCGGCCATTCCGGTGCGGCTGCAGGTGCCCGAGCGCTGGCGTTCGCGGGCCGAAGCGGTGCTGGCTGCCTACGAGCGCGGCGACTACGGATTGACCGAAGACGAGACGCCTTCATGAACGACCTGAGCTTCGACTTCATCGTCATCGGCGCCGGCACCGCCGGCTGCCTGCTGGCCAACCGGCTGAGCGCCGACGCGTCCAAACGCGTGCTGCTCGTCGAAGCCGGCCGCAAGGACGACTACCACTGGATTCACATTCCGGTCGGTTATCTGTACTGCATCGGCAACCCGCGTACCGACTGGCTCTACCAGACCGAGGCCGACCCGGGGCTCAACGGCCGGCGGCTGCGTTATCCGCGGGGCAAGGGCCTGGGCGGCTGCTCCAGCATCAACGGCATGATTTACATGCGCGGCCAGAGCCGCGACTACGACCACTGGGCGCAACTCACCGGCGACGACGACTGGCGCTGGGACGCCTGCCTGCCCGACTTCAAGGCGCACGAAAACCACCACCGGCTCGACGCCGCGCAAGACCCGGCGTTCGCCCAGCTGCACGGCCATGGCGGCGAATGGCGCATCGAGAAGCAGCGCCTGCGCTGGGACGTGCTGGATGCCTTTGCGCAGGCCGCGGAGCAAGCCGGTGTGCCCGCCACGACCGACTTCAACACCGGCAACAACGAGGGCGTGGGCTACTTCGAGGTGAACCAGAAAAGCGGCTGGCGCTGGAACGCCTCCAAAGCCTTTCTGCGCCCGGTGCAGGG
>JAIFNE010000035.1 GCA_020047875.1 Hydrogenophaga sp. | reverse complement strand
TGGGCTTGGTGGATGGCCCGGGGCAGGGCAGCGACTGGCTGCAGCGCTATCCCCACGAGTTTTCGGGCGGTCAGCGGCAGCGACTGGCGATTGCCCGGGCGCTGATCGTCAACCCGGAGCTGCTGGTGCTCGACGAGCCCACCAGCGCGCTCGATGTCACCGTGCAAAAGCAGGTGCTGGCCCTGCTGCAGCGCTTGCAGCGCGAGCGCGGACTCAGCTTTTTGTTCATCACACACGATGTCGACGTGATCCGCGCCATGGCCCACGAGGTGCTGGTCATGAAAGACGGCGTGGTGCTGGAGCGTGGCCCGGTCGACCAGGTCCTCACCGCCCCTCAGCATCCCTACACCCACGCGCTGGTGCAGGCGGCTGCGTGACCCTTGCCGGCATTCCGTCGGAGGTCTGCTGTCAGGTGCTTGCGCTACCCTTCAGCACCGCTTGACCTTTGTCATCCCAAGTCCGCTGACAGATCGCTATAACCACTGGCTGTCCTGTACGCCACCGACCTATCCAACACCATGAGCTCAGCGCCCCAGCCCTTATCCAGCTCAATGCCCGTCGCCCGCGTGCCGGTCGGCCTGGGCTCGCCAGTGCGATGGCTGGCACTGGGCTGGGCCGATTTGCGAGAAAACCCGTTGCCGGGTCTGCTCCATGGCTTGGTGCTGACCGCCTTCGGCGCGCTGCTGCTCTGGGCTGCGGGTGAAAAATTCTGGCTGCTTGCCGGTGCGTTTTCTGGCTTTCTGATCGTGGCCCCCATCCTGGCCACAGGCCTCTACCAAGTGAGCCGTGCCAGCGAAAGCGGGCGCCGTGCGGGCCTGGGCGAGGTGGCATTGGTCTGGCGCTCGGGCGATCGTCGGCTGGTGATCTTCGGCCTGTTGCTGGGGTTGGCCGGTACCGGCTGGGTGCTGACCTCGGCCGGGCTGATCACCCTGTGGTCGCCGCAGCCGATCCACAAACCCGCCGACTTCCTGCGCCATGTGGTGCTGGTGCGCGAAATCGGCCTGTTTGAAGTGTGGTTGCTGCTTGGCGCACTGCTGGCCGCTCCGGTGTTTGCTTCATCGGTGGTGGCGCTCCCCATGCTGCTCGACACCCGCGCTTCGGTCATGGACGCGGTTCGGGCGAGCTGGCGCGCTGTGGCCAGCCACCCCGGACCGACCGCTGCGTGGGCGGTGCTGATCGTGCTCCTGGTTGGCCTGGGCATGGCCACCGCCCTGCTGGGCCTGATCGTGATCGTTCCGCTGGTTGCGCATGCCAGTTGGTATGCCTATCGAGACCTGACCGCTCAACCCTTCGGCGGCCTGGCCGCATCCTGAGGCGGTTCGATGGAAGTCACCCTGTTCGGATACACCGAGGCTCAGATTGCCCAATTCGGCCTGACCTTCGGCGTCGGCGCCTTCATCTTGTACATGCTGTTCATCGTGTTCAACCTGGCGATGGAGTCCAAGGCGGGCAAGTTCGGCACTTTCATTCTGTTTCTCGTGCTGTCCTTTGGCATGCTGGGTTTTCTGGCCAAGAACCTCATTCAGTGGTTCCTGGGTATCTGAGCGGCAGTCCCACGAAAGGAGTGCCAGCAGATAGCCAGTAGGCGGATTGCCGGGCTATAATGCGCGCTTCACGACCAATTGGGCGGGTAACTACCGGCCCATTTTTTTTGGCCGAACGCTTTTCACCGCGCGTGCCCTCTGGGGGCTCGCAAGATTCTCCGCAACCGCGGTCTGCAACAAGACCGAAGACCTCAACCGAATGGCCTGGCAAGACATCGTCGAGCAAACCGTCACTGGACTGGGTTTTGACCTGGTGGACCTCGAGCGCTCCGCCGGGGGCCTGCTGCGCGTCACGATTGACTGGCCCTGGGAGCCCGCGGTGGCGGATGTGGCGCCGGTCGAACGCTTCGTGACGGTCGAAGACTGCGAGAAGATCACCCGTCAGTTGCAGTACCTGCTGGAGGTTGAGGGGCTGGAGTACCGGCGGTTGGAGGTGGGTTCGCCCGGCATTGATCGGCCGCTGCGGCGTGAGCAGGACTACCTGCGGTTCCAAGGGCAGGTGGTCGACCTCACCCTGAGGGCCCGGATCGGCGTGACTGGCACCGACGTGTCGGCCAGCCGCAAGAAGTTTCGCGGCACGCTGGAGCGTGCCGAGGATGGCGTGCAGTGGCGTTTGGTGTGGAGCGACGAGCCTGCACCCAAGCCGGGCCAGCGGGTCAGCAAGAAGCGCGCGCCCGCGCCGCTTCAGGCGCTCGATTTTCTGCTGGACGATGTGCAGCAGGCGCGCCTGGCGCCGTTGGTGAATTTCAAAGGCCGCGCAGCGGCCGGGCCCAGTGCCTGAAAGATTTGCATAGTGATTTCCAAGAAGACACCCGGAAAGGTTGGCGAGTGAAATGAACCGCGAAATGTTGATGCTGATTGATGCCATCTCCCGCGAGAAAAACGTGGAGCGAGATGTTGTGCTGAGCGCGGTGGAGCTGGCGCTGGCCTCGGCCTCCAAGAAGTTCTACAAGGGCGAGGTCGATATCCGGGTGGCAATCGATCCGGACACGGGCGCCTACGACACCTTCCGCCGCTGGCTGGTGGTGCCCGACGAGGCGGGTTTGCAAAACCCCGACGCCGAGGAGTTGCTGAGCGATGCGCGCGAGGAACTGGCCGACATCGAAGAGGGTGACCACATCGAAAAGCCGGTGGAAAGTGTGCCGATTGGCCGCATCGGTGCCATGGCAGCCAAGCAGGTGATCCTGCAGAAGATCCGCGACGCCGAGCGCGAGATGTTGCTCAACGATTTCATGTCGCGTGGCGACAAGATCTTCGTCGGAACCGTCAAGCGCATGGACAAGGGCGACCTCATTGTCGAGAGCGGTCGCGTTGAAGGCCGTCTTCGCCGCGGCGAAATGATTCCGAAGGAAAACTTCCGTACCGGTGACCGCGTGCGCGCCATGATCATGGAGGTGGACCTGACGCTGCGTGGCGCACCCATTTTGCTTTCGCGCTCGGCCCCCGCGTTCATGATCGAATTGTTCCGCCAGGAAGTGCCCGAGATCGAGCAAGGTCTGCTGGAGATCAAGGCCTGCGCCCGCGATGCCGGTTCGCGCGCCAAGATCGCGGTGCAGTCATACGACAAGCGCATCGACCCGATCGGCACCTGCGTGGGTGTGCGCGGTTCGCGCGTCACCGGTGTCACCAACGAGCTGGCTGGCGAGCGGGTGGACATCGTGCTTTGGAGCGACGATCCGGCCCAGTTCGTGATCGGGGCCCTGGCGCCGGCCAACGTGGTGTCCATCGTGGTGGACGAAGAGCGTCACGCCATGGATGTGGTGGTGGACGAGGAAAACCTGGCCATCGCCATTGGTCGCGGCGGACAAAACGTGCGCCTGGCCTCCGAGCTCACCGGGTGGCGCATCAACATCATGACCGCCGATGAATCGGCGCAAAAACAGGCCGAAGAAGCGCAGGGCATTCGTGCCGTGTTCATGGCCAAGCTCGATGTGGACCAGGAAATTGCCGACATGAGGTGGCCTATGTGCCACTGCAGGAAATGCTGGAAATCGAATCGTTCGATGAAGACACGGTCAACGAGTTGCGCGCCCGCGCCAAAGATGCCCTGCTGACGATGGAGATCGCCCACGAAGAGGAGGTTGAAGCCGCCTCGCAGGAGCTGCGCGATCTGGTGGGCATCACGCCCGAACTCGTCGCCAAACTGGCAGAGGCTGGCGTGCATTCACGCGACGACCTCGCCGACCTGGCCACCGACGAGCTGACCGATATCACCGGCCAGTCGCCCGAAGAAGCGACCAAGCTGATCATGCTGGCCCGCGCTCACTGGTTCGCCGGTGACGAAGCGCAACCCACGACCTGAACAGCGGAGGCCCCAGCGGAGAAAAGACCCTATGACCATTACCACCGTCGCCGAATTGGCTGCCGAGCTGAACAAGCCCACTTCCCAACTGCTGGAGCAGCTCTCCGCAGCCGGGGTGCCCAAGGTCGCGGGGACCGATCCGGTTTCCGAGTCGGACAAGCACATGCTGCTGGGCTACCTCAAGGCCAGTCATGGCACGGCTGGTGGCGAGCGTAAAAAGATCACGCTGGTGAAGAAGTCCACCAGTGAAATCAAGCAAGCCGACGCCACCGGACGCGCCCGCACCATTCAGGTGGAGGTGCGCAAGAAGCGTACGTTCATCAAGCGCGACGACGAACCGGTGGCCGAGCCCGAGCCAGTATCCGCCGAGCCGGTGATCGATACCGAAGAGCTGGCACGCCGCGAGGAAGACGCGCGTCGCCATGCTGCGTCGCCAGGAGGAGGAGCTGAACGCCAAGCGCGAGGCGCGCGAAGCCGAAGAGGCGCGCCAGGCCCAGGCCGAGCAGGCCGCTGAGCAAGCGGCGCGCGAAAAGCTGGCGGCAGCCGCCCTGGCCGAGGCTGCCGACGCTGAGGTTGCCGGCGCCACGGCCGCCCCGGCAGGGGCCGACGGCATGTCGTTGTCACTGGCTGACAAGCATGCCAAGGCCAAGGAAGAGAGCCTGGAGCGTGAATCGCAAGCCCTGGCCAGTGCCGAAAAAAAGGCCGAGGCGAAAAAGGCAGACGATCTGCGCGCCAACGATCTGCAGGATCGCCGCCGCAAGGCAGAAAAGGAAGCCGCCAACATCCGCGCGATGATGGCGGCGCCCGCCAAGACGCTGGTGGCCAAGAAGCCCGAGCCGCCAGCCAGCATCAAAGGCACGCTGCACAAGCCTGCGGGCACACCTGCGGCCAAGCCGGCCGTGGCGGTGGTTGCGGCGGGCAAGAAGGAAGTCAAGTCGGAAAACCTGTCGTCGACCTGGAAGGATGACGCAGCGAAGAAAAAAGAGATCAAGACCCGCGGCGACACCAGCGCTGGCCGTTCCAATTGGCGCGGCGGACCGCGTGGCGCTGGCGCTGGCGGGCGGCGCGGTGGTCGCGATGCCGGGGACGGTCAGAGCAGCTTTGTGGCGCCGACCGAGTTCAAGGTGCTGGAGATCCACGTGCCCGAGACCATCACCGTGGGCGAGTTGGCCCACAAGATGAGTCTCAAGTCTTCCGAGGTCATCAAGCAGCTGATGAAGCTGGGCCAGATGGTCACCATCAACCAGCCGCTCGATCAAGACACCGCCATGATTGTGGTGGAAGAGCTCGGCCACACAGCGGTGGTTGCCGCGCTGGACGATCCAGAGGCCTTCCCGGCGGAAGAGGGCGCGCAACACGAGGCTGTGTTGCTGCCGCGTGCACCCGTGGTGACCGTGATGGGTCACGTTGACCACGGCAAGACCTCGCTGCTCGACTACATCCGTCGAACCAAGGTTGCGGTGGGTGAGGCGGGTGGCATCACCCAGCACATTGGCGCGTACCACGTGCAGACGCCGCGCGGCATGGTGTCGTTTCTCGATACCCCCGGCCACGAGGCGTTTACCGCCATGCGCGCCCGAGGCGCGCAGGCCACCGACATCGTGATTCTGGTGTGCGCGGCCGACGATGGCGTGATGCCTCAGACCCGCGAAGCCATCAAGCACGCGAAGGCTGCCGGGGTGCCGATGGTCGTGGCCCTGACCAAGATCGACAAGCCCGGCATCAACCTGGAGCGCGTGCGATCCGAGCTGGTGGCCGAAGAAGTCGTGCCCGAAGAGTTTGGCGGCGAGGTGCCTTTTGTGGGCGTGTCGGCCAAAACCGGCGCAGGCATTGACGCACTGCTTGAACAGGTGCTGCTGCAGGCCGAGGTGCTTGAACTGAAGGCGCCGGTGGACGCGATGGCCAAGGGCCTGGTGATCGAAGCCCGACTCGACAAGGGTCGCGGTGCGGTGGCCACGGTGCTGGTGCAAAGCGGCACCCTCAAAACCGGCGACGTGGTGCTGGTCGGTCAGACCTCGGGCCGGGTTCGTGCCATGCTGGACGAAACCGGCAAGTCGATCAAAGAGGCGGGTCCGTCCATTCCGGTGGAGATTCAGGGTTTGTCGGAAGTGCCGCAGGCTGGCGACGACTTCATTGTCATGCTCGACGAGCGCCGTGCGCGCGAAATCGCGACCTACCGCGCCGGCAAGTTCCGCAACACCAAGCTGGCCAAGCAACAGGCCGCCAAGCTGGAGAACATGTTCTCCGACATCGGCGCGGGCGAGGTCAAGTTGCTGCCGATCATCGTCAAGGCCGACGTGCAGGGCTCGCAGGAGGCGCTCGGGCAGTCGCTGCTCAAGCTCTCGACCGACGAGGTCAAGGTGCAGCTGGTGTTTGCGGGTGTCGGTGGCATCAGCGAGAGCGACGTCAACCTGGCGATTGCCTCCAAGGCGGTCATCATCGGCTTCAACGTGCGCGCCGACGTCGGTGCGCGCAAGCTGGCCGAGGGCAACGACGTTGATCTGCGCTACTACAACATCATTTACGACGCAGTCGACGAGCTCAAAGCCGCCATGTCGGGCATGCTGGCGCCGGAAAAGCGCGAAGAGATCATTGGTTCGGCCGAAATCCGCACCGTGTTCGTGGCCTCCAAGATCGGCACCGTGGCTGGCTGTATGGTCACCTCGGGCCAGGTCACCCGCAACGCGCACTTCCGCCTGCTGCGCGACAACGTGGTGATCTATACCGGCGAGATCGACACCCTCAAGCGCCTGAAGGACGACGTACGCGACGTCAAAGAAGGCTTCGAGTGCGGTATCAAGCTCAAGAACTACAACGACATTAAAGAAGGCGATCAGCTCGAATTCTTTGAGGTCAAGGAAGTGGCTCGCACGCTGTAAACCGGTATCGACATGGCGCGAAAGTCCTCCAAACCCAACCGCGGTTTCCAAGTGGCCGACCAGATCCAGCGCGATCTGGCCGAGTTGATCGCGCGCGAGCTGAAGGACCCGCGGGTCGGCATGGTGACCATCAACGCGGTGGAAGTTACGCCCGACTACGCCCACGCCAAGGTGTTCTTCAGCCTGCTCAC
>JAIFNE010000023.1:2016-14939 GCA_020047875.1 Hydrogenophaga sp. | reverse complement strand
CCGTTTGGCGCGCTGCTGGTGGCGCCTGATGGGGAAACGGTGCTGGCCGAGCAGGGCAACATCGACACGGTGAACCACGCCGAGTCCACGCTCGCGCGGCAGGCGGCAGATAACTGGCCCGGCGAGTACCTGGCGCGCTGCACCCTGGTGACCACCTTCGAGCCTTGCGCCATGTGCACCGGCACCATCTACTGGGCCAACATCGGGCGCATCGTGTATGGCGCGAGCGAAGAGGCGCTGCTTGCGCTGACCGGCAGCCACGCAGAAAACCCTACGCTGTCGCTGCCTTGCCGCGAGGTTCTGGCGCGTGGCCAGAAGACGATCGAGGTGATCGGACCGGTACCTGGGCTCCAGGCCGAGTTGCTGGAGCCCCACCAAGGATTCTGGGCTTCGCGCTGATTCTTTCATCCGGCCAATGACGGGCCCCGCAGGCAGCGAGACACAGAAGAACTGAACGATCTCGCCACCACGAGCCCACAAGGCTCAGGCCAATAACCTGGCCGTCATCGGTGAACTTCGGCCTCTCCAGCCGCCGACAACATTTCCATCAACTTGCGCCGGATCAGGATGCCCGGACGGTCGGAGTCCATCGAATACTCCACACCGCGCCGCCGCAAGTCCACCACGGCGTCGGGATCGGTGGATTCCAGAATGTCCTTGTCCTCACGGGTGATTTCTTCGTCGAAGTCGATCAGCATCTGTGCCGGACAGTCTTCCTCCTTGTCATTGCGAAAGAGCCATTGACACAGTTGCATGCGGTCGTCGTCGATGGGGGTGAACGCATTGATGATCACATGGCGCACGCCGCTGGGGTACTCGATGTCCAGCCGGCGCGAAAACGGCTGGAAATAGGCGTTGCGCATGTGGCGCTGGGTGATGGGGTCCTTCACACCGCTGATACGGTGGAATTTTTCCGGATTGACTGCGTCGATCACCGTCTCGGCAAAAAAGCCCGCCTCGTTTTCGATCAGTTCGTATTTGCTGGGCTTCGGCGAAGCAGCCACGCCGAAGGTGGCGCGGTGCACGAAGCTGAAGTGCGAGTTGTCGAACGAGTTTTCCAGGGCGCGCACCGGGCTGGTGTGCCACGTTTCGTAAAACTGGAAGATGGTGCGCCAGCCGTCTGCTTCAAATTCCGGAATGGTGGGAATGTCGGCCACCGGGTCCTCCAGGGCCACCCAGGCGTATCCGTAGCGCGCCACGCAGGCGTAGGCCGGCGTCCCGTAGTCCTTGGGGATTTCACGATCTGCTCCGTACTGGGGAATCTCGATCACGCGGCCGTTGCGGTTGTAGACCCAGCCGTGATACCCGCACTGGATATTGCCGTTCTTGCACCAGCCTTTGCTGAGCCTGGCGGTACGGTGGCAGCAGCGATCCTTCAAGGCGGCGGGTTGGTCGTGCTCGTCCAGGAAGAGCACGATGTTTTCACCCAGCAGGGTGAAAGGTTTGGGGCCGTCCTGCAACTGGGACAGCGGCATGACGGCATGCCAGTGTCGACGGAAGATGGGTTGTTGGGTGACCAGCATGGAGCGCTCCTGATTGAAATGGCTTGAGGGAACTCAAGAGCAATTTCCTGCCCCGCTTGGCGCGAGGTGAACGCTTCTACTCTGCTTTGGAATGCTAGCAAAAGACGGGCCATGACGGTGCATCGTTTTGGCAACTTGAGGCTGGCATACATCCTGCGTTCCACGGCCGGGAGAGTAAAAGCGCTCATAGCATCGTTCAGCGTGGTGCCCCAGCGGGGGACGTGCCTGGAATGTCCTCTTGAGCCGCCCAGTTGCCCGCAAGACTCAACGGGCGGGCAGGGATTCGTATGCCTTCGGAGCACGCCATTTTGTTTCGCTGTTTTTCTCTGCACGCTCAGCCAGACGTCATTGACTCAGTGGCGTGTCAGGGCGAGGCATTCATTGGCCACCGCGGCCACACACAAGCTCTGAGCGCGATCCTGGCATGAGCGACTGCCTCATTCAGCATGCCACTGTGGTATTGACCGGGCTCTCAGACGAGCAAGCGCGACTACCCAAGGGCCAGTGCGATGTGCGCGTGCGCCAGGGCAAGATCGCAGCCATAGGGGCTCTGACGGCCGAACCTGGCGAGGTGGTGTACGACGCCACGGACCGTGTGCTGGCGCCAGGCTGGGTGAACACCCACCATCACCTTTTTCAAAGCCTACTCAAGGGCCTACCCGCGGGCTTGAATGCGCGCCTGGCCGACTGGCTGGCGGCCGTGCCGGTGCGCCACCGACGAGCTTTCGATCACGAAGCCCTGTTCCGGCTGGCGGTGCGCTTGGGTCTGAGCGAGCTGTTGCTCTCGGGTTGCACCACGGTGGCCGACCACCAGTATCACCACTACCCCGACATGCCGTTCGACCCGACGGCCGTGGTGTTCGATGAAGCCAACAAACTGGGCATGCGCATGGTGGTGTGCCGGGGCCTGGCCACGCAGGTGCGGCAGATCGACGCCACGCCCTCACCCCAGATTGCACCCGAACCGCTGGACCTGTTCTTCCGCCGCGTGTCGGAAGACGCGGCGCGCTTCAATGACGTTGCACCCGACGCCATGCGCCGCGTGGTGGTGGCGCCGACCACTCCGAACTGGTCGGTCAAGCCGCAGGAGCTGCGCGACATTGCCCGCTTTGCACGCTCATTGAGCTTGCGCATGCACAGCCACTTATCTGAAACCGCCGACTATGGTCGCCACACCGCCGAGGTGCACGGATGCACGCCGCTGGCCTTCGTTGAGCGCCACGAATGGGTCGGTCCCGACGTGTGGTTCGCCCACCTGGTGTGGATGGATGAAACCGAGCAGCGCCTGCTGGTCCAGAGCGGCACTGGCATGGCGCACTGCCCACAGTGCAACGCGCGGCTGGGATCCGGTACGGCGCCGGTGGTGGAGCTGCTGCGACTGGGCGGCAAGGTGTCGCTGGGCGTAGACGGCGCAGCGTCAAACGAAGCCGCCGACATGCTCAGCGAAGTGCACATGGCCTTCCTGATGCACCGACTGCGCCATGGCCCGCAAGCGTTGAGCACCGACCAGGTGGTGCGCATGGCCACGGCCGGTGGCGCGGAGGTTCTGGGCCTGCCTGGCATCGGTTCTATCGAAATTGGCCAAGCCGCTGACCTGGCCAGCTACCGCTTGGACAGCGCGGCAGCATTGGGCCTGCACGACCCCGGCAGCGCACCGGTCCTGTGCGGCCGCGCACTGCACACCGACACCGTGTGGGTTGCAGGAAATCCCGTGGTACGCGGCGGCGATATTCCCGGCCTCGATCGCATTCGCCTTGCCGCCCATGCCCGCGAGGCGGTGCAGTACATCGTTCAAACCGTTGGCGGCTGACAACACCATGCCCTTTTACCGATCCCCCATCCCTGGCACGGCAGACTCGTTCCCTGGTATTTTTGCTTGAAGCTGCTTGGGTGCCAGATCAAGAGA
Source organism: Hydrogenophaga sp. (assembly GCA_020047875.1). GTDB lineage: Bacteria > Pseudomonadota > Gammaproteobacteria > Burkholderiales > Burkholderiaceae_C > Hydrogenophaga. Next base: position 11,510 of record JAIFNE010000023.1, on the reverse strand, counting down.
TGCCATCAACCTTGGTTGACCTCACTGTCATGCCAACCCGCCAAGGCCCACTTGTTCAACGAGGCAAGCAGCAAGAAGAGCGCGACCCCCGTGATTGATATGAGTACCAACGCGGCAAACATCCTGGGAATGTTGAGTTGGTAACCGGATTGAAGAATCTGGTAGGCCAGGCCAGTGCCCGTACCGCCCGTGCCTGCCACGAATTCCGCCACCACCGCGCCGATGAGCGCCAAACCCGCCGAGATGCGCAACCCCGCAAAGAAATACGGTAATGCACTGGGTATGCGCAAGCGCCACAGAGTGGCCCAGCGCGTGGCGTGGTGCAGTTTGAAAAAAGACGCGAGTCCTGGGTTGACGCTGCGCAAGCCCAGTGTGGTGTTGGAAATCACCGGGAACAACGCCACGATGGTCGCGCAGATCACCAGCGATATGGTGGTGTCTTTCACCCAGATGATGATCAGCGGCGCGATGGCCACAATGGGCGTGACCTGCAACAAAACAGCGTAAGGGAAAAACGCAGTCTCTATCCATCGACTTTGCACGAAGAGAAATGCGATCAGTGTTCCCAGCACCGCAGAGAGCAAGAACGCGAGCAATGTGATGCGAAGCGTGACGCCCAAGGCACCCATCAGCAAGCTCCAGTCTTTCACCAGCGTCTGGGCGATCAGCCAGGGCGAGGGCACAAGGAATGCCGGCACCTTGGCCACGGTGACCCACACCTGCCAAACCAACAGCAGCAGGGCAGCCACCAGCAGCGGCCACAGCACCCTGGCGATTGAAGGGTTTTGCATCCAAGGCACCCGCGGGCTCGGCGCAGCAGGTGCAACAGAAACGGTAGGCACAGAACCCAGAGCAGCGGGGGTGTTCATCTGGTTTATGACAAAAGGGTTTCGTCGCTGGCTTTGAGTAGACTGTCCTGCAGGTGCCGGGCGTACTGCGCAAACCGCTGGCTCACGCGAAAATCCGGTCCTCTCGGGTGGGGCTCGTCCACCACCAGTTGCTCTACCACCCGGCCAGGCCGTGCCGCCATCACCACCACGCGCTCGGACAAATACACAGCTTCAGCAATGGAGTGTGTGACGAATATCACCGTGAGATTTTGCTGCTGCCAGAGCTTGAGCAGATCGTCGTCCAGGCGGTTGCGTGTGATCTCATCGAGCGCACCAAAGGGCTCATCCATCAGCAGCAGGTGGGGTTGGGTCACAAGGCCACGGGCGATCGACACACGCATTTGCATGCCGCCCGAGAGCTCACGCGGCCGGCTTTTGGCGAAGCGACCCAGACCCACCATGGCCAGGGACGCTGCCACAAGCGGCTCGGACTCGGCCCTGGGCTGACGAGCAAGGTCCAGCGGCAGCCTCACATTGGTCTGCACGTCGGCCCAAGGCATGAGGGTGGCGTCTTGGAACACAAACGAGAGCCGACGCCCGCTGGCTTCAAGTTCGCGAACAGGCTTGCGCCAAAGCAGTATCCGCCCTTCGGTGGGGGCCAGCATGCCGGCCACCATTTTCAGCAGTGTGCTTTTGCCGCAGCCCGAAGGCCCCAGCAGGGTGACAAACTCGCCCGCTCGCACCTTGAGATCGACTGGAAGCAGGGCGCGCGTGCCGTTGGGGTAGGTCTGCTCTGCACTCAGCACCTCCACCGCAGGAATCGCTTGGTCCCTCACTTTGTCCACCGCTGCATGGGACGATGACATGGCGCTCACGGCAAGATCTTCAAACCTTTGACGAACTGGTCGGTGAAGGTGGCTTTGTAATCCACCTTGGGGTCCAGCAGTTTGTTGGCGACCAGCATGTCGTAGGTGGCTTTCATGCGCGCGTCGGTCACGATGCCCACACCCAGCGTGGCCGCGTCACCGCCAAACACCATGCCGCTGGATTTGAGCAGTGCGATGCCATTGGCGAGCTTTTCGTCGGTCATGTTCGGGTTGTCTTTCTTGATCAGTGCGTTGGCCGCCGAGGGATTGCCCTGCAGGTACTTTTTCCAGCCTTCCATGGAGGCTTTGACGAAAGCTGCCACCGCCTTTGGGCGTTCCTTAACCGTCTTCTCCATGCAGGTGATGGTGGTGGAATACGGTGGCCAGCCGCTGTCAGACATCAGAAACACACTGGGCTTGAACTTGGCTGCCTGCTCGATGGCAAAAGGCTCTGAGGAGAGATAACCCTGCTGCACGATGTTCTTGTCGGCCAAAAAGGGTTGGATGCTGAAGGTGTAAGGCTTCATCTGGCTGTCGCTCAAACCATACTTGGCCTTGAGCCAAGGCCAGAAGGTGACAGCACCCGCGCTGGAAACCAGGACGGTCTTGTCTTTGATGTCTTCGATCTTTTTCACCTCAGGGTGGGCTATCAGCACCTGAGGGTCTTTCTGGAACGAGGCCGCCACGGTCACGGCGTTGATGCCTTGCTCGCGAATGCTCATGGTCTGCACGTCATATCCCATCACGCAGTCGGCTTGCCCGGCGGCCATGATCTGAACGATGTTGACCTGCGGCCCTCCCATGCGAATGGTCACATCCAACCCAGCGGCCTTGTAAGTGCCATCGGCCAGCGACTGATAGAAGCCACCGTGCTCGGCTTGCGCATACCAGTTGGTGAGGTACGTGAATTTTTCTTGCGCCAAAGCGCCGGTGGTGGTGGCGATGGTGGCCACCGCGATGAGAACGTGAGAAATACGCAAGGCCATCTGGCTATCTCCTGTAAATGTCAACATGGGTAGAACGTTTCCACAACACTGAACAGCGAGAGATAGGCAAACTCTGTGCCAAGTTTGGCTGCCGTTCATTCCAGCCACCGCCGCTTGAGCAGCCGTTAACGACAGTTGGTCGCCGTCAGCGCGACGAAGGCGGCATCCAAACGGTGGCCTCCACTTCCAGTACCACGGCATCGGTTGGCAACATTCGGCTGACTTCCACCACCGTGCTCACGACCGGCTGCGCAAAGAAAAGGTCTCGCACCCTGTTGTAGGCTGGGTAGCTGCGCAGGTCTCGGAAATACTGAACCAAGCGGCAGACGTTCGCCATATCCCCGCCATGGGAGGCCACCGTGGTGCGTATGCTCTCCAAAACAACCCAGCTTTGCACCACAATGGGGCTCTCGAAAACATCGACCGACAGCTGCCCGGTGTCGTAGCCCAAGGCCTTGAGTGCGCTTCGCGCGGTATCGGGTAGTTGCCGATAGCGCTCCAGCACCTCGCCTGAAGTCGGATCTACCGCGATCACGCCGCTGAGATACAGGTACTCGCCCAGTTGCCTGGCCGCTGCGTAGCGCGCCAAAGGCTGACCGCGGGTGTTGTCAGGAGCGAGGCTCAATGGTTGTCTCCAGCTAAAGGATTCGGACAAAGTCAGGCGCGATCAAGCGCTCGCTGCACTTTTTGCATGAAACGCTCACAGTCTTGTCGTGTCACGTTGTTCATGTCGTGCAGCTGCAGCCATGTCTTGCGGCAGCGCGGATGGAACAACATGGCCATGCCGCGGGTCATCATGCTGCGGTGCGGATCGCCCATGAATTTCAGCCACCACCAGGGCGAGCCGCCGTGCGTGATCACAGTTAAGTGGCGCACATGCTGCATTTGCGGCACCAGGCGTGCGCCTTTTCGGGCGGCTGGCTTGAAGGTGATTTTGGGTAGCCACACCCTCTCCAGCCAGCCCTTGAGAATGGCGGGCGGCCCCCACCACCAAGTGGGGTAAACCAGCACGATGTGCTCAGCGCGCGAAATCAGGGCGATGTGGGTTTCAAAGCGTTGTATCAACCAGTCGGGGCATTCCAGGTAGGCGCTCTTTTCCTCCAACGACAGCACCGGGTCAAAGCCCTCGGCATACAGGTCGATGGTATCCACGGCATGCCCGCGATTGCGCAATGTTTCCTGTGCCAGCCTGAACAATGCGCAGCTGAGGCTTTGCGGGTTGGGGTGAGCGTGAACGATAAGAACCTGCATGGTGCTGGCCCCTCAAGGCTGGGCGTATTCGGCTCTCCAGCCTTCAGTCTTGCCCGGATTCATCAGGCCATGCGGGTCGGCCACCTTTTTCAGCTCGATCTGCGCCTGGTCGATGGTCTTCATGCCGCCACCCTCGATGGTGACCACATGGTTGTCGAACACCAGGCACCCATCAGCTTCATGTTCCCGGATGATTTCGTACAGGCGCTCGCGGTCAAAGTAGGCCACCAACGGCAACGCGAACACCACGAAGCCGTGGCTGTCACGGCCAAATTCGTGGTGCATCACCACCTCATCGCCGTAACGCTGCATCTGCTTGTCCACCAAATCGAGATCGAGCGGCCAAGCGTAGACCGTCTGCAGATTGGTCCAGCTTTTGTCGTGGCGCAGCGCCATCAGGGTGGTGTGGTTCCAGGCGCATTCGAAGGCTGGTACCAGGCCTTGCGCGTCCACCTCGGTCTCGGTCAGCGCCATGGTTTCGGTGCCGCCGTGTGCTTGCATGAGTGCACGCCAGCCATCGAGATCGCGTGGGTTGACCATCGAGAAGACCGCGTCGTGCCCCAGCGGGAAACGCTCACCAAACGCTTGGGTATAAAACGGCGCGAAGCGTTGATCCACAGCGGTGATCTCGAACGCATCGAGCGCCGGGCCCGCGGGAATGTCTTGTGCATCTGCGCCACGGATGGGATTCGCTCGCGCGCAGGCCATCGTGGCAGCCACACCAAATTCGAGCGCGCGGCGGTAGCTGGGAAACAAGGCAATGTGGTGCACCCAGTCCACAGCGGGTTTGAGTGCGAGGGTGAGTTCGGTCATCACGCCGTTGGTACCAAAGGCATGGTGCACTTTCTGGATATCGGCGTCGTCGAGTTCAATGATGCGCGGCGTTTCTTCCAGCGTGATGATGCGCACGCGTGTCACGTTGCCGGGATCTTTGAGGATGCCGTTGCGCACGCTGCCCGCGCCACCATACCCGCCACCGATGAAGCCGCCGATGGTGGCGGTGTCGCGCGTGCTTGGGTACATCAGCAGTTCTTGTCCACCGGGCACCACGGTGCTGGCGCGCACCGCGCGCTCCAGCGCCATGATCATGCAACCTGCCTGCACCCGCACACTGCCGGGGCGGATGTCGAGCACTCGGTTAAGGCCTGTGATATCCAGGATCACACCACCTTCAAGCGGCACGCACTGCCCGTAGTTGCCAGTGCCACCCCCGCGTACCGTGACCTTCACGCGCAGCCGGGCGCAGGCAGCAGCCACGCGTATCACCTGCTCCTCTGTGGTGGGTCGCACGATCACTTCACCGCGGCAGGTGGCCAGCATGTTCTTCAAAATGGGGCTGTACCAGTGGTAATCGTGGCTTTTGATGTCGAGCTGCACCGGATCGGTGCTGATCTCAATGCCCTCCAGCGCCTCAATCAGCTGACCAATGGATGAGGAGGTGGTTGAAAGGGTGGTGGAAGCGTTCATAGCCAGTGTCCTTGTCTGTGGATGCGGCGGTGTCGGCCAGCGGGTGTCATGGCTTGTAAGCCGTCGTGTGCGCTGAGCAGCACGAAGTCGGCTGGGCAGCCGGGTGCAAGGCGTCCGTCCCAGGCCAGCTTCATGGCTTGGGCAGGAGCCACGGTCACGGTGTCCAACCAGTCCTGCGCTGGGGCCAGGTGGGCCATTTGTACGCCCAGCGCCCAGGCCTCCAGCGGGTCGTAACAACCGTAGGGGAAGAACGGATCGGCCACGTTGTCGCTGGCGATGCAGGTGCGCACGCCCATCTGACGCGCTTCTTGCAGCCGCGTGATGCCGCGCTGCACCGGCGTCTCGCTCCACGAGCCTTGGAGGTACAGGTTGGTGGTGGGCAGCGCGGTGAGCGTGATGTTTGCCTGCGCCAGCAGGCCCAGCGTGTCGCGCGCTTGCTCGATGGGCTGCACAGAAAGAGAGCAAGCGTGGCCGCAGACCACACGGCCTTGCCAGCCATGCGCGAGCGTGAGCTCGGCGATGGTCCGAAGGCCTTGGGCGTCCACATCCAGGCCTTCGTCGACATGGAAGTCCAGGTCGAGATCGAGCTCGGTGGCCAACTCAAACACGCTTTGAAGCTTGCGCTTGAGTGCGTCGTTGCGGTAGATGAAGCAACCGAGTATCCCGCCCATGGACTTCACCTGCAAAGCCATGCCCCGTGCCCAAGTCGTGTTGTCGAATTGGTCCAGGGCCGTGAGCGAGACCCACTGAATGTCCAACCGATCGCGCCACTGCGTGCGCAGGTCGCTCAGCACCTTCACCGAGAGCGGGCGTTCACTGCCCATCCAGTCCAGGTGTGTGCGCAACGCGCGCACACCGCTGCGCCAGCACGCTTGCAGGCCGCGCTCCATGCGCCGTCGCAAGTCGGCTTCGGTCCAGGTTTCGCGGTGCTGGGCGATCATCTCGATGGCTCGGAACAGATCGCCGTTGGCAGCGCCTGTCTCGTGCACAGTGTGGGTTTTGTCCAAGTGGAGATGCAAGTCAACCAGCGTGGGCAACAACAGGCCCTGAGCCTCGGTGCCCGGCGCACACGGCTCGATGGTGGTCACATGCTCGCCGACCCAGGCCACATCGAACACGGCCCCTGCGGGCGCGGTGGACTCAAAGCCCCGCACCGCCGGCGGAATGTACATGGCCTGCAACAACGTCATGGGTTGTGGCGCTTTGACGGGGTCCAGGCGGTGTGCTCGTTCAATGTATTCAGCGGCAGGCGGTCCACCTCCTGCAACAGTGCTGCGAGCTGCCGACCAGCGTCATCCAGCACCGCGCGACCCTTCTCGGCGGTGGCCAGCGTCGCATTGCCCGCAGCCCCCCAGGTGTTGAGGTCCTGCATCTGCCAGGCAACCTTGCCGGCGCCACTGCCCAGCAGCGGGTAGTCCTGTGCACGCGTTGCCATGGCAGTGCCAAAGTCCTGCGCGTGCTCCGAATGAACCAGCTCAGGCCGCAAGGCCAGCATCATGGAAGTCTCGACATCGCCTGCGTGAATACCAAAGCGGTGCTCATCATCACTGAACCGCTGGTGGGTTTCGGGCGCCATGGGCAAACTGAACCAATTGGTGGAAATCACCAGCAGGCCATATGCCTCGCGCAAATCGCGCGCCACCATTTCCATGAGGTTGATCTGTCCACCGTGGCTGTTGAGCAGCACCAGCTTGCGAATGCCAGCGCGCGCCACGCAAGCGCCAAGCTCCATCCAGACGCGGCGCAAGGTGTCGGCGCTCAGCGTGAGCGTGCCGGCGTAACGGGCGTGTTCGTTGCTTTTGCCCACCGCCTGGGTGGGCATGAAAAGCACGATCAGGTCGGCTGGCAGGTGATCCAGACAAGCGGCGATCACGCCATCTGCCAAGGTGGTGTCCACGCTCACCGGCAGGTGGGGGCCGTGTTGCTCGATGGCGGCCACTGGCAACACAGCCACCGCACGCGCGGCATCGCCGCCACACTGAAGTTCAGCAAAGTCGCGAGCGGTCCAGTCAGACCAAAAGCGAAGATGGGGCAAAGGCATGCGGTCTCCTGGGTCACCGGCTGGGCAAGCGCCACGCGGTGTCGCCCTCTGATTTTGGGTTGAGCAGCCTGTCGTGGGGCTGTTCGTGGTTGACTGCTCAGATGGTTGTTTAACCTGGCGCAAGCAAGGCCTGTACCAACAGTTTGATTCGCGAGCAACTTTCAGTCCGTCGACAGGGGCCGGTGTCAAAGCCGCTTTTTGAAGCTCCCCGCCAAAGCTGCTGTCGACTGCACCGAATTTGTGCTCTCCTGCTTGCACAGCGGCACCATTTGCACCAAAACGAGTTGCTGCGGCTTGCTCGGGGTGCGGTGCTGGCCTCGCGCATGCCTGCTGCCTGCGACACCACAACAGAAAGCGCGCGCCACGACGCGCCGCTGTCTAATCGCTGGCGGTCTGAGCGGGCAAGGCGGTGGCCGGCAGCGCCCTCGCCTGCTTTAACCGCACGCTTCAGTACTTTGAAGGCGGCCCAGCTTTCAGACCGCCGCGAGGCGCTCCAAACCGCCCATGTAGGGGCGCAGCACCTCAGGAATGGTGACGCTGCCATCGGCCTGCTGGTGGTTTTCCAGCACCGCCACCAGCGCCCGGCCAACCGCGAGACCGGAGCCGTTGAGCGTATGCACCAGCTCATTTTTGCCCTGCGCGTTTTTGAAGCGCGCTTGCAAGCGCCGCGCCTGGAACGCTTCGCAGTTGGAGACCGAGCTGATCTCGCGGTAGGTGCCCTGCGCGGGTACCCAGACCTCCAGGTCATGGGTCTTGCTGGCGCCAAAACCCATGTCGCCGGTACACAGGCTCATCACCCGGTAGGGCAGTTCGAGCTTTTGCAGAATGGCCTCGGCGTGGCCGGTCATGGCCTGCAGCGCGGCGTCGCTCGCATCGGGGTGCACGATCTGCACCATCTCCACCTTGTCAAACTGATGCTGGCGGATCAGTCCACGGGTATCCCGCCCGGCGCTACCGGCCTCAGAACGAAAGCATGGCGTGTGGGCGGTGAGCCGGATGGGCAGATCGGCCTCGGCCAGCACCGTGTCACGCACCACGTTGGTCAGCGGCACCTCAGACGTGGGGATCAGGTAGAGCGCCTGGCCGTCGTCTGCGCCATCCTGACCACCCTTGTTGGCGGCGAACAGATCGGCCTCGAACTTGGGCAGCTGGCCGGTGCCGCGCAAGGTTTCCGCGTTCACGATGTAGGGCGTGTAGCACTCGGTGTAGCCGTGTTCCTGCGTCTGCACGTCCAGCATGAACTGGGCAAGTGCGCGGTGCAGCCGGGCGACCGGGCCGCGCATGAAACTGAAGCGGGAGCCGGCCAGCTTGGCGCCGGTTTCGAAGTCCAGGCCCAGCGGCTCGCCCAGGTCCACATGGTCGCGCACCGGGAAGTCGAAGGCGCGGGGCGTGCCCCAGCGGCGAATTTCCACATTGCCGTGTTCGTCGCTGCCCACCGGCACGCTGTCGTGCGGCAGGTTGGGCACCGCCAGCAGCAGGGTCTGCAGCTCGTGTTGAATGTGTTCGAGCCGCTGCGCCGATTGGTCCAGCTCACCCTTGAGCGCATTGACCTGTGCCATGGCGGCATCGGCCTCGGCGTGCTGACCCTTGCCCTTGAGCTGGCCAATCTGCTTGGAGAGCTGGTTGCGCTGGCTCTGTAGGGCCTCGGTGCGGGTCTGCAGCGTCTTGCGCTCGGATTCGAGCGCCTCGAAAGCCTCCACATCCAGAAATGGCTGGGGATTTTTGCGGGATTGCAGCCGGGCAACCACGCCGGGCAGGTCTTTTCTCAGTTGGGCAATGTCTAGCATGGACGGATTGTAGGTTTGCTGCCGCAGCGCGGGCCCCGGTGGGCTCACTTGAGGTGGTTGATCAGATCGATGTCGTTGTCGTTGATCTTCAGCCCTTTGGGCAGCGGGAATTTCACCGACTCGGTCAGGCCGTCCATGGTGCGCACCGAGATCGCGCCCAGCGCCTTGATGCGCTCGATCACCTGGCGCACCAGGATCTCGGGCGCCGAGGCGCCCGCGGTCAGGCCCACGCGCAACTTGCCCTCGAACCAGCTGGCCTGCAGCTC
>JAIFNE010000023.1:0-1994 GCA_020047875.1 Hydrogenophaga sp. | reverse complement strand
CCGAGCTTGAGCGCGACCTCGCGCAGGCGGTTGCTGTTGGAGCTGGTGGCGCTGCCGACCACGATCACCAGATCAACCTGCGGGCTGAGCAGCTTCACAGCGTCCTGCCGGTTCTGCGTGGCGTAGCAGATGTCCTGGTGCTTGGGCTCGCGTACGCTGGGAAACTGCCGCTTGACCGCCGCCAGGATGTCGGCGGTGTCGTCCACCGAGAGCGTGGTCTGGGTGACCACCGCGAGCCGCTCGGTCTGCGCGGGGCGCACACGCGCCACATCGGCCACGTCTTCCACCAAGTGAATGCCGGCATCGAGCTGCCCCATGGTGCCCTCCACCTCGGGGTGGCCCTTGTGGCCGATCATGATGAATTCATAACCTTCGCGGTGCAGCTTGGCCACCTCCACATGGACCTTGGTCACCAGCGGGCAGGTGGCGTCGAAGATGGTGAAACCGCGCTGTTTCGCCTCGTCCTGCACCGCCTTGCTCACGCCGTGGGCCGAAAACACCAGCGTGGCGCCGGGCGGCACGTCGGAAAGTTCTTCAATGAAGATCGCGCCCTTGGCCTTGAGGTCGTTGACCACATAGGTGTTGTGCACGATTTCGTGGCGCACATAAATCGGCCGGCCGAACTTCACCAGCGCGCGCTCCACGATCTCGATCGCGCGGTCGACCCCGGCACAGAAGCCGCGCGGCTCGGCCAACAGAATTTCACTCATCTTGATGCTCCTGCGCGGGTGGCGCATGGTGGACACTGGCTCTGGGTCTGGTGACCGGCGGCTTGCGGCGGGCGGCTCAATCGAGCACCCCGATCAGCAGCACCTCAAACACCACCCGCTGGCCAGCCAGCGGGTGGTTGAAGTCGAACAACACCGCGCCATCTTCGCGCACCTCCAGCGCCGAGCCCGCGTAGTTGCCCAGCCCGTCGGGCGTGGGGAATTGCACCACGTCGCCGGGTTTGTATTGCTCGTTCGGATCGCCCAGCTCGTTGAGCAGCTTGCGCGCCACCCACTGCACCATCTCGGGCTGGCGCTCGCCAAACGCCTCGCCGGCGGCCAGCTCGATCACATGGCGGCTGCCCTCTTCCAGCCCGATCAGGCGCTGCTCGATCGCCGGCGAGAGCTCGCCCGCACCCAGGCTGAGCGTGGCGGGCTGGCCACCGAAAGTGTCAATGATCACCGGGCCCTGCGGTCCCGACATGCGGTAGTGCAGCGTGAGAAACGAAGCGGGTTGAACCTGGGGCATGAACAGATGGAGCGGTGAATCAAAGGGGTGGGCGGTCAAACCGCACACAGGGGCTGCCCTGCGGCGCCGCAGGAATAAGCGCTTATTGTAAAAAGCAGGACTGTTCAGGGAGATAACAACATGGATGGCCTTGTGACCACCGGCTTGAAAAGCCTGCCCGAGGATTCGCGGCCGCGCGAAAAACTGCTGGCGCGCGGCGCCTCGGCGCTCAGCGACGCCGAGCTGCTGGCGCTGCTGTTGCGCACCGGACTGCCGGGCAAGCATGTGCTCCAGCTGGCGCAGGAACTGCTGGACCGCTTTGGCGGCGTGGCGGGCTTGCTGCACACCGGCATTGATGCGCTCAAGGTCGTCAAGGGCCTGGGGCCGGCCAAGCGCGCCGAGGTGGTGGCGGTGCTGGAGCTGGCGCGCCGCGCACTGGCCCAGGAACTGCGCCAGCAGCCGCTGTTCGACAGCCCGAAGGCGGTGCGCGACTACCTGCAGCTGCAGCTGGGCGCGCGCAGCCACGAGGTGTTTGCGGTGCTGTTTCTCGACAGCCAGAACCGTCTGCTCGCACTGGAGGAGCTGTTTCGCGGCACGCTCAGCCAGACCAGCGTCTATCCGCGCGAGGTGGTGCTGCGTGCGCTGCATCACCACGCGGCGGCGGTGGTGCTGGCACACAACCACCCCAGTGGCGCCGCCGAGCCGTCGCGCGCCGACGAGGCGCTGACCCAGGCGCTGAAGGCGGCGCTGGCGCTGGTGGACGTGCGGGTGCTCGACCA
>JAIFNE010000084.1 GCA_020047875.1 Hydrogenophaga sp. | reverse complement strand
GTCAGGCCTTTCAGATCTTCGTCGTCGCCCAGGCGGCGCAGCGGCGCCTGGGCGGCGAGCTTTTCCTCGCCCATGGCCTTGAGCGTGCCCATGGTCATCTTGCTGGGGAAAAACCCGGGGCAAATGGCGTTGACGGTGATGCCGTAGCGGCCCCATTCGGCGGCCAGGGCGCGGGTGAAATTGATGACCGCGCCCTTGGAGGTGTTGTAGGCAATGGTCTGCATCTCGGGCGGGTTGCCGCCCAGGCCGGCGATGCTGGCGGTGTTGATGATGCGCCCGCGCTGGCGCGCGATCATGCTGCGCTTGGCAATGAGTTGGCTCAACAGAAAATAGCTGCGCACGTTGAGGTTCATCACCTTGTCCCAGGCGTCCACCGGGTGGTCTTCGGCGGGCGCTCCCCAGGCGGCGCCGGCGTTGTTCACCAGAATGTCGATGTCGCCCACCCGCTGCAGCGTCTCGTCCACCAGGCGCTGAATGTCCTCTTCTTTTGAGCAGTCGGCTGCGATCCAGCGCGCGTCGATGCCCGCGGCCTGCAGTTCAGCGGTGGCGGCCTCCAGGTCGCTCGCCTTGCGCGAGCTGATCACCACGCGGGCACCCTGCTCGCCCAGCGCATGAGCCATCTGCAGGCCCAGGCCGCGCGAGCCGCCGGTGATCAGGGCGGTCTGGCCTGTGAGATCAAAAAGTTGTGCAACGGTGCGGGCGGTCATGGGCGGTCTCCAGGCGATGTTTTGGGGGAAATTCAGAAAGCGTCTTCGGCCAGGTCGGCGCAGGTGGTGTCGCGCTGGCTCACCACCCGCAGCCAGGCACCGATTTTGGGCAGCTCATAGTGGAAAAAGAAGCGCATCGCGGCCAGCCGGCCGGTGCGCGCCGGGGTGTCGGGCGCGGCGTGGGCGGTGAGCGCCACGTCGAGCCAGATCCAGGCCAGCACGGTGTGGCCGCAGGCCTGCAGGTAGGGCACAGCGTTGGCGAGCGCGTCGGTCGGGTTGCCGGTGGCCCAGGCGGCCTGGGTGGCGGCGCCCACGTCGGTCAGGGCCTGGCCCAGGGCCTTGGCGTGGTCGGCCAGCGCGGGCTCGCGGCTGGCCCGCGCCATGGTGGCCTGCATGCGTGCACCCAGCAGCTGCAGGCCTTTGCCCTCCTCCATCAGCACCTTGCGGCCCAGCAGGTCCATGGCCTGGATGCCGTGTGTGCCCTCGTGGATCATGTTCAGGCGGTTGTCGCGCCAGTACTGCTCGACCGGGAAGTCACGCGTGTAGCCGTAGCCGCCATGCACCTGAATCGCCAGGCTGTTGGCTTCGAGACACCATTCGCTGGGCCAGCTTTTGGCGATCGGTGTCAGCACCTCCAGCAGCAAACGGGCCTCGTCGGCCGCCTGGGTGTCGCCCGTGTGGTGCTCGTCCACCAGGCGGGCGCAGTAAAGCTCCAGCGCCAGCGCGCCCTCGCAATACGACTTCTGCGCCAGCAGCATGCGCTTGACGTCGGAATCTGCGGCGCCGCCGCATCCTTTCCACCCGACGAAATGGGTCTTCCTTGCGGCCGGTTCTTCGCGTAGTCGAGCGAGGCGTGGTAGCCCGCCATGCCCAGCATGGTGGCCGCCAGGCCCACGCCAATGCGCGCTTCGTTCATCATGTGGAACATGCAGGCCAGGCCCTTACCAGCCTGGCCCACCAGGTAGCCCACCGCACCAGCCGCACCATCCACCGGGTATTTGCCCTCGCCGAAGTTGAGCAAGGTGTTGGTGGTGCCGCGCCAGCCACATTTGTGGTTCAGGCCGGTCAGCTCTCCCGCCGTGTTCACCATTTTCTTGGGCACGATGAACAGCGAGATGCCGCGCGTGCCGGGCACCAGCTTGCCTTGCTCGTCGGGGATCTTGGCCAGCACCAGGTGCACGATGTTCTCGGTCAGCTCGTGCTCGCCGGCCGAGATCCACATTTTGTTGCCCTTGAGGCGGTAGCGCGGGCCCAGCGGGTCGCTGGCGAAGTCGGCGCCATCAGGCAGCGCTCGGGTGACCACATCGCTCAAGGACGAGCCGGCCTGCGGCTCGCTCAGGCACATGGTGCCCGACCAGCGGCCTGAAAACTCGTTGAGCGCGAACACCCGCTTTTGCGCCTCGGTGCCGTGTTTCATCAGCAAATTGGCGTTGCCGGTGGTGAGCAGACCGGAACCGATGCTCACCGAGGCCATGGCAAAAAAGCTGTTGGCCGCCGCCTCCACCGTGTAGGGCAGCTGCATGCCGCCGATCTCGTGGTCTTGCGCGGCGCTGAGCATGCCGCTGTCGGCATAGGCTTTGTGGGCCTCGTGCGTGGCCTGCGGCAGGATCACCTTTTCGCCGTCGAACCGCGGCTCCTGCGTGTCCACCAGCCGGTTGAACGGCGCGTATTTTTCGCGTGCAATGCGCTCGCAGGTGTCGAGCACCGCATCAAACGTTTCGCGGCTGTGGTCCGCAAAGCGCTCGCGCTGGTTCAGGCTTTCAACAGCCAGCCAGTCGTTGAGCAAAAAATCGATGGTGGGGCGAAGGCTCATGGGTGCGGTGAAGTCGGTGAACGGGCTCGGGAGGCCCGCGCCGCGAGGGACTGGTTCGGCGTTGCCTTGGTACGGCCAGCGCCTGGGCAACATGCCAGGGGCTCGGGCTCATGCATGGCTGGATTCGTCCCGCGGGGGGAAGCCAACCAGCCCGCGGCCGGGCTGGTTGGTTGGCGGGTTGGTGCGATTTACTGCGGTTCGATCTTGGCGTCGCGGATCGCCTTGGCCCACTTGGCGGTCTCGGTCACGCTGCGGCGGGCCAGATCGGCCGGGGTGCCGGGCTCCACCGCAAAGCCGATGCCGGCAAACTTGTCCTGCACTTCCTTGCTGTTGGCGGCGTCGTTGGCCGCCTTGTTGAGCTTGGCCACGATGTCGGCCGGGGTGCCGGCGGGCGCGAAGATCGCGAAGTACGCGATCAGTTCGTAGTCTTTCAGACCAAGCGCCTCGTTCACTGTGGGGAGTTCCGGCACCGCGGGGGAGCGCTTGCTGGAGGTGACCGCCAGGCCGCGCACCTTGCCCGCTTTCACCTGCGGCAACATCACCGCAAAGTCGGCGCTGAACATCTGAACCACGCCGCCGATCAGGTCGGTCATGGCGGCCGGGCCGCTCTTGTACGGCACGTTGGTCAGCTGGATGCCTGCCATGCCGGCCAGCATCTCGGTGGACACCAGCTGCGAGGTGCTGGCGCTGGCGAAGTTGATGCTGCCCGGTTTGGCCTTGGCCAGGTCCACGAACTCTTTGAGGGTCTTGGCCGGCACGTCGGGGTGCACCGCCATGATCAGCGGCACCGAGCCCAGGTAAGCCACGGGCGCAAAGGCCTTGTCCTGGTCGTAGGGCAACTGCTTCATCAGGCTTTTCAGCGCGGCGTTGGTGCTGTTGGTGCCGATCAGGATGGTGTAGCCATCAGGCGTGGCCTTGGCCACCGCGTCGGCGCCGAGCATGCCGTTCACGCCGGGCTTGTTGTCGATGATGATGGGCTGGCCCAGCGATTCCTGCATCTTCTGGGCGAAGGCCCGGCCGATCTGGTCGGTGGCGCTGCCCGCGGCAAAGGGCACCACGGCCTTGATGGGTTTGTCTGGCCAGGCCTGTGCGAAAGCGGCAGACGAACAGGCCAGGGCGGCAGCGGTGACGGTAGCAGTGGCAATCAGTCGGGACACGGAACGCATGAGAGTCTCCTGTTGGTGTTGTGAAAGGGATCGGTCAGTGTAGGCCTCAGAGCGGCAGATCCAGGACGGCCGCACTCAGGGTTTTTCCGTGGGCATCCAGCGCCAGCGAGCGGGTGACACCACCGCCCAGCGCATCGAACATCACGAAATGCACAGCCGCGAGATCGGGCAAGGCGTATCGCCGCACAGGGCCCTGCACCACGCCCGCAAAGTGGCACTGCACACGCTCGGCGGTGAGCAGCCGTTCGATCGCCGGATAGTCGTTGGGGTCCAGCGCAATGACGCTGAGCGTGGCGCGGTTGCCCTTGTCGCCCGAGCGGGCGAGCGCGATGTCGCGCAGGGTGCGGACGGCCAGGGGTGCGGTGGTGGGGTTCGACATGTCAGGCGTCCGATTGAAGCTCAAGGATGTCGCAGCGGGGCTGCACCGCCGAGCGCGGCACCAGCGCCGAAGCCGCCGCGATCACCTCGCGCACCGACTGCGTCACGCCGCCACCGCCCGCGGGACCATTCAGGTAAAGCGCTTCCACCTCCTGCCCCACCGCTTCGGCCTGCGCGCGCGTCGCGCACCGCACCGCCAGGCGCACGCGCACCTCGTAGGGTTCGTGGTCGCTCCCGAGCTGCGGGCCGTGCATCGCGTTCACGCCGATCAGCTCGGCGCGTTGCTCCAGACCGGCGAGTCCGTGGGGCAGCGATGCGTCCGCCAGCCGTTGGCGCAGGATGCCCAGCGCGAGCTCGCCGCGCGCTCGGGCGCCTGGCCCGGCATACGAAATCTGACCTTCGCCGATGAAGCCATCGCGGTAGCCCAGCGTCACCTTCAACTGCTCGGGGCGGGCGTGCCCACTGGCACCCTGCGCCTGCACCCGGTCGGGTTCCAGCTGCGTGAAGCAGACCTTGGAAAAATCGCCCACCACGTCGGCTTGCAGGTAGTGCGCCGGGTCTTCCACCTCGTACAAGAGCTGCGCGGTGCAGCTCAGCCGGTCCACCCGCCCACCGGTGCCCGGCAGTTTGGTGATGACGGCGCTGCCGTCGGCAGACACCTCGACCAGCGGAAAACCAACGCGGGCGAGATCGGGCACGTCCACATGGCCGGGGTCGGCCAGGTAACCGCCGCTGACCTGGGCCGCGCATTCCAGCAGGTGCCCCACCAGCAGGCCCTGGCCCAGGCGGTGCCAGTCGTCTGCGGCCCAGCCGAAGTGCGCCATGAGCGGCGCCAGAAACAGCGAAGGGTCGGCCACGCGGCCGGTGACGATCACGTTCACATCCGCCTGCAGCGCGGGCAGCAAGGCGTCGGCGCCGAGGTAGGCGTTGGCGGAGATCAGGCGCCCGTCGAGCGAGCGCGCCGTGTCGGGCGAATCCATCAGCGGCACGTCGTTCGCCAGCACCCAGGGCAGCACGTCATCGCCCGTCACCACCGCCACGCGCAGGCGCGGCAGGCCCAGTTCCCGCGCCACGGCCAGCACCGCGCGCCCGGCCGCCATCGGGTTCGCGGCGCCCATGTTGGTGATGATGGTCACACCGTTGCGCACGCAGGCGGGCAGCAC
>JAIFNE010000040.1 GCA_020047875.1 Hydrogenophaga sp. | reverse complement strand
CCGCGTGTGGGAGGATGCCGAACAGGCACCCAACGGCCCCAACCCATGGCCCCGCAACCACCACCGTCCACCCTCTTTCAAGCCAGCGGCCTTGGCTGGCCCCGCCCCGCCATCGGGCGCTGGCCACCCGACCGGCAGATCGCACTCGCCACGCTGCTGGCCCTGCCCGTCTGGCTGGCGCTGGGCCTGCTGTTGGGGCCGCACCTGCGCGCGCCGTTGGGCTGGCTGGCCTGGGCGTCGCTGGTGCTGGTGCAGCCGCTTCTGGAAGAGGTGGTGTTTCGCGGTCTGCTGCAAGGGCAGGCGCTGGTCTGGCTGCAGCGCGGCGGGCGGCCGTGGCGGCTGGGCCCGATCACCCTGGCCAATGCGCTGGTCACGCTGGCCTTCGTGGCCCTGCACCTGCGCGCCCAGCCGCTGGCCTGGGCACTGGCCGTGGCCGCGCCCTCACTGGTGTTCGGCCACCTGCGCGAGCGCTTCGACAGCGTGTGGCCCGCGGTGGGGCTACACGCGTTCTACAACGCCGGGTTCGGTATCACCGCCTGGCTGGTCAGCCACTGAAGCGAAAACCGGTTCTCCGCCGGCCCAAGGGCAAGGGTTAGCCGCCGCAGGTCTCGCTGGGAGAATTCGCAATCGCGTCCCACTCGGCCTGGGTAATCACCTCGGGCAGATAAACGCCGCCCTGGTTGAACAGCGTCCGGTTGAACGCCCGAAGGTGGTTGCGCGAGCCGCAGAGCAGGTGGTCGTACACCTGCACGATGTCTGGTTCGTCCAGCACCTCGGCCTTCTTGTCGTTGATGTCCTGAATATCCTTTTCCTCAATCAGGCACCCCACCTTCAGGGCGTCGATCAGGCTGGGCTGCCCCATGGCAACGAGCCGGTCGTAGAGCGCCTGCAGGTCGTCGTTCTCAAACACGCCGGTCGGGTTGGTGGCCGCGGGATCTACCAGGCCATGGGCCTCAATGAGACGGCGGATGGCTTCGGTGTGCTCCGCCTCGCTTTCGGCAATGCTGGCGAAAACCTGCGTCCCCCAGCGGGCGTACAGGGCCAGGTACACGTCCTGGGCCAGCTTCTCTTCTTCGCGCATGAAAAGCAGGCCTGCGACTTCCTCGGGAGACAAGTCCGCCACTACATCCGGGGTGGGCAAGATCGCGGGGGCACCCGCAGATGCACTGCTGCTGGCGAGTGCTTCCTCGTCACCACCTCCACAGCCACTGAGCGCCGAGCCAAACAGAAGACCACCCACCGCCAGACCCGCCCGGCGCAAGAACATTTGTCGATTCATATTTTTTCCTGAAACGCGGCGCGGAAAATCCAATGAACCCCCTGACGCTCACACAATTACGATAGGGGACCGAGCCGGCCAGCGGCATGACAAATCGCAAGACTCCAGCCCACTATCGTTTGCATTTGTTAACCCGGCCATACCGTGGCAACTTCCGCTTACGGTCTTCACACACTGGCCGCATTGGTGTGGGCTGATCACAGGGCGGGCTGCCCGGTATGATCAAAACCCTGGGCGCTTCGCCCCGGCAACCGGTCACTTTCCTGCCCGGCGTCGCCCTGTCAGACTGCACCCCCCTCCCATGCCCGCCTCCCCCGGTCCCGGTCTCAACCAGGCCCAGCAAGACGCCGTGAACCACCTCGGCGGCCCCTGCCTGGTGCTCGCGGGCGCGGGCTCGGGCAAAACGCGGGTGATCACCCACAAAATTGGCCGGCTGATTCAGGCCGGGCTGGCGGCCGATCGCATTGCGGCCATCACCTTCACCAACAAGGCCGCCGCCGAAATGCGCGAGCGTGCCAAACAGCTGGTGGGGCGCGATGCGCGCAAGGTGCTGATCTGCACCTTTCACGCGCTGGGCGTGCGCCTGCTGCGCGAAGACGGCGAGGTGTTGGGGTTGAAAAAGAACTTCAGCATCCTCGACACCGACGACATCACCAGCCTGCTCAAGGACTGCGGCAGCACCACCGACGCCAACACCGCACGCGCCTGGCAGTGGGCCATCAGCGCCTGGAAGGGCGCGGGGCTGAATGCCGCGCAGGCCCTGGCGCAAGCCAAGGACGACAGCGAGCGCACCACCGCCACCATCATGGCGCGTTACGAGGAGCGGCTCACCGCCTACCAGAGCGTGGACTTCGACGACCTGATTGCCCTGCCGCTCACGCTGCTGCGCGACCACGCCGAGGTGCGCGAACGCTGGCAGAAGCAAATGGGCCATGTGCTGGTGGACGAATACCAGGACACCAACGCCACCCAGTACGAGCTGCTGAAACTGCTGGTGGGCAGCCGGGCTCGCTTCACCGCGGTGGGCGACGACGACCAGAGCATTTACGGCTGGCGCGGCGCCACGCTGGACAACCTGAAAAGGCTACCGCAAGACTACCCCGAGCTGCGCGTGATCGCGCTGGAGCAAAACTACCGATCCACCGCCGGCATCTTGCGCGCAGCCAACGCGGTGATCGGCCCCAACCCCAAGCTGTTTCCCAAGACGCTGTGGAGCGACCTGGGCGAGGGCGAGCCGGTGCGCGTGGTTGCTGCCGATAACGAAGACCACGAGGCCGAGCGCGCGGTGGCGCGCATCCAGAGCCTGCGCGCCACCTCGCAGCACAACGAGTGGCGCGACTTCGCCATTCTTTACCGCGCCAACCACATGGCGCGCGCCTTCGAGCAAAGCCTGCGCCGCGCCCAGATTCCCTACAAGGTCTCGGGCGGCCAGAGCTTTTTTGACCGCGCTGAGATCCGCGACCTCTGCGCCTGGCTGCGCCTGCTGGTCAACAACAACGACGACCCGGCGTTCCTGCGCGCCGCCACCACGCCCAAGCGCGGCATTGGCCACACCACGCTGCAGCAGCTAGGCAACTTCGCCACCCAGTCCAAGCTGAGCCTGTTCGACGCCCTGTTTGCCCACTCGCTGCCCAGCGCGGTCAACGCGCGCGCCATTGCCACGCTGCACGAATTCGGCCGCGCGGTGAACGACCTCGAATACCGCGCCCGCCACACGGTGGGGTATGAGGCGGCGCGCGCGTTTCTCACCGAATGGCTCACCGACATCGGCTACGAAAAGCACCTGCAGGACAGCGAGGAAAGCGAAAAACTGGCGGCCTCGCGCTGGACCAACGTGGTCGACTTTTGCGACTGGATGGCCGGGCGCTGCGGCGGGCAGATTGAAGACGGCGCGGGGGTACAGGTGGAGACCGAGCGCAAGTCGCTGTTGGAAGTGGTGCAGACCATCGCCCTGCTGTCCACGCTCAGCGAGCGCGAGCAAGACCAGAACGTGGTGACCCTCTCCACACTGCACGCCGCCAAGGGCCTGGAGTGGCCGCATGTGACGCTGGTTGGCGTGAACGAAGGTTTGCTGCCGTTCAAGATGGAAGAGGCCGCGATGGATCTGCCGGCCGAGGCGCTGGCGCAGCGGCTGCAGGAAGAGCGCCGCCTGATGTATGTGGGCATCACCCGCGCGCGCAACACGCTGGCGGTGAGCTGGCTCAAGCGCCGCAAGAAGGGGCGCGACACCGTGCCCGGCCAGCCGAGCCGCTTCATCCAGGAGATGGCGCTTGACGAAGCCACGGTGAAAGAGGACCCGCGCGAAAAACTGCGCGCGCTGCGCGCCGAGTTCGCCCAGCGCGCCAGCGAACAGGCCGCCGCCAAGGCGGCTGACACGCCATGAGATGGCTTCGTCGTCGCCTCCGCCTTCTCCTCCGCATTAGCAGCTTGCATGGCCTGCTGCTGGTCTGGGCCCTCTGCGCACCCGCCGCGGCACAAAGCCCGGCGGCAACCGCCGCCCCGGCCTTGGCCTGCATCAGCCCGGCCGACTTCGGCAGCGCCCGGCTCCATGGCCTGTGGCAGCTCGTCTTGTGGCTTGAGGGCGGCTCACCAGACACGCCCGCCTCCACCGGCACGCTGCGTTTCGAGCGCCACCCCGAGTACCCGGACAGCGTGCGCGGCAGCCTGCAGCGAAGCACCGGCCAGCCAGCGGGCGGCGGCGCGGTACAGGCCCTGGTGTCGGGCGATGCGATTGAAGGCGTCTTCAACCTCGACGAGTCGGCCGATGGCGTGGCGATGGACGCGGTATGGGAAGGTGCGCCCGCCGACTGCGGCCACGAGATCCGCGGCCTGCGCCGGCCGGCCGAGGGCCGGACCAACGCCGGGCCAGCCATGAATTTCCGGCTCAAGAAGGCGCCAGGCTGGGGCTGAGGCGCTGCGCGTTTGAAGCGGTGAACAGCGGTCAGTACAGCCGCACCGCGCCGTCGAAATGCCAGGTGCGGCGGATCTCGACCACGTCGTACTGGCTGGCCAGCGCCGGCGAAAACGCCGGGTAAGCGGCCTGGCTGCGCACGATGCGGTCAATGGCCGCGTCGATCGCCGGCACGCCGCTGGACAGCTCCAGCTTGACCGACTCCACCGAGCCATCGCTGCGGATCGCTGCCGTGACCACCGGGTTGGTGTGCGGCTGGCGGCTGAGCTCGCGCACCGTGTCGGCGGTGGTGTTCAGCTGGATTTTTCGGGCCCAGGCCTCGGCGTAGTTGACGAGTTCCGCATTGGCATCGGCGCGGCCAAACAGCTTGATGCGGCGTTGCCCGCTGGCTGACGGCGGCAGCCGCGCCGCCGCGTCGGCAGCGGCCTGGCGCTGGTCGGCCTCGGCGTTGAGCTGGCGGCCAATCGCCTGCAGGAGCTGCTCGCGCCGCGCTTCAGCCGCCTGCCGCTCGGCGAGCGCCTGAGCTGCGGCGTCGCGGGCGGCCTGCTGCTGCGCGGCGGCTTGGCGAGTGGCCTGGTTTGCTGCCTCGTTCGCGGCGGCTTGTTGGTCGGCAGCCTGCCGGGCCTGCGCCTGCCGGGCAGCCTCCTGCCTGGCATCAGCGTCGCGGGCCGCCGCTTGCTCGCTGGCGGCCTGTCTCGCGGCCGCCTGGGCTGCGGCTTGCTCTTGCGCGCGCGTTGCGGCCTGGGCAGCCGCCAGACGCGTGGTTTCCTCCGTGGCGCGCGCCAGCCGCGCCACCTCGGCCCGCTCCGCGGCTTCGCGCGCTGCCGTCTGCTGCGCTTCGGCCTGACGCGCTTGCGCCTGCCGGGCAGCCGCCTCGCGGGCCTGCAGCGCCTGGCGCTCGGCATCCAGGCGAGCGGCCTCCCGCTGCTCGCTCGCTTGTCGGGCGGCGGCTTGTTCGGCCGCCTGCTGTCGGGCCTGTTGCGCAGTTTGTTCTTCGGCTTGTTGTACGGCCTGCCGGGCTGCAGCCTCCTGCTCCAGGGCGGCGATTCGCTCCGCCTCGTCGCTTCGGGCTTGGGCTGCTTGTTGTCGAAGTGCCTCCGCGCGCTGCGCCACCTCAGCCTGCTTGGCCGCCTCGCGCGCCAGCGCGTCCTTTCGCGCTGCGGCGGCCATGGCCTCGGCTTGCGTGGCGTCTTGCTGGGCCAGCAGTTCCCGCGCCACGGCGACTTGCTGGGCCGCGTCCTGCTGTTCGGCGGCTTGTTGTTCGACTGCCTGCCGTTGCGCGGCCGCCAGCTGATCGGCTTGCTGGCGCTCCGCCAGTTCGCTGGCCAGCGCCATGCGCTGTGCGGCCTCACGCGATGCATCGGCCTCGGCCTGCCTCTGCGCCTCTTCAGCCCGTGCGGCCGCATCGGCGCTGGCCTGCTGCGCGGCGCCGTTCACCCCGGCAGCCTGCTCGCGAGCGCGCACCGCCCGCTCGACCACGGCCACTGGCGCAGCCGGCTCGTCCGGACGCGGCTGCGTCTCCACCGGGGCACGCAAAGCCACCGCGGTGACGGGCGGGAGCTGCGCCGCCGCAGGCGCTTCACTTGGCAGCATGGCTGTTGCAGTGGCTGGCGCCGCCTGCTCGGCCGGTGCAGGCGCTGCCGCTTGTGCGGGCGCCGCCATCAAGCGGACATTCAGCTCAGGCACCTCGGCGCGCCGCTCCTGCCAAGGCCAGCCCGGGCCGGGCAGCCCCAGGGCTGAATCGCCAAAGGTGAGGCTCAGCAGCGCGCCGTGAAACAGCAGAGACATCAACAGCGCAAGCCGCTGGCCCCGACGCTCAGCACCCGGACGCAGACCGGCGCGCCACACCACCGACGAGGTGATGGCGCGCGGCGGCCATGTGGCCCGGGGCCCAGAGGTCTGCATGCCGGGCATTGTCAATGACGCGTGGCGGCAGAGGGTTCGGCGCTGCAGAAGGTGCGCATCGACAAACGTGCGCCCAAGACGTATGAACGCTGCACGCAAACAGAGATCGAAGGCCCCACTTTTCAGCGCCGCTGGCCCCGCTACTGAGACGAGGACGCGCGCGCCAAGTTCGCATCACTCGTCGCGATCCATCCGGAGGCCAGGTGGGTGATGCGTGGTTCTGGTGGTGTGCGAAAGGGGCGCTGGGCGCGAGATCAGCACCAGATCGGCCTTGTTCATGGTGGCAGCGTTAGCCGCCGGAAGCGCCAGCAGGATGGCGGTTACAGCCAAACAAGCAGCGGTTTCAGCGTCTGCTCGACAAACACGGTGATCCGTGCGCCACCGAACACAAACATGGCCGCCCTTGAGCGGCGTCAATAGATCCCGGCGCGAGAAGCCTGACAACCGCGATTCGTTCTCACTTTTGGAGTCCAGTCATGGCCTGTCCCGAAGACCCGAAAAGCAACCGCTTGCTCGCAGCACTCATGGCTGCTGATTGGCAGCACTGGCGGCGTCACCTGGAGAACGTCGACCTCAGGTTAGGGCAGGTTCTGCACGAGCCGGGTCGGCCGCTGCTCCATGCGTACTTTCCAACCAGCGGGATCGTCTCGCTGTGCCATTTGGTGAGCAGCGGTGCGTCGTGCGAGATCGCCGTCGTGGGGAACGAAGGCATCGTCGGTACGACGCTGTTTCTGGATGGCGGCACCACGACCAGCCGCGGTTCGGTGCTGATCGCGGGCCAGGGGTTTCGCATTGGAGCGCAGATGATCAGGGACGAGTTCGAGCGATCCGATTCGGTGAGGTTCCTGCTCTTGCGCTACACCCAGGCGCTGGCCACCCAGATAGCGCAGACCGCCGCCTGCAACCGTCATCACACCATCGATCAGCAGGTGTGCGGCTGGCTGTTGCACAGCCTGGATCGTCTGCGGGGCAGCGAAGTTGTGGCCACGCAGCAGCTCATTGCCAGCATGCTGGGCGTGCGCCGCGAGAGCGTGACCGAGGCCACTGGCCGGCTGCAGGCCGCCGAGCTGATTCACTGCGCGCGCGGTCACATCTCGGTGCTTGACCGTGCAGGACTCGAGCGACGATCCTGCGAGTGCCATGCCGTCGTCAAGAAGGAGTACGACCGCCTGTTGCCTCAGGAACCCGCTGCACACCCGGCCAACGCAGCCTGGAGGGCTGGGATGACGCAGCCTCTGTTCACCGCCCCTCGCGGCACGAAATTGCAGCCGCGCGGGAAAACTGATCGGTCGTTTCAGCGGTCCGGCGCGCGTGCCGGACCGGCGTCCGTCAACAGCGTCTCGACGCCGTGATGCGGTCGCACCAGGCAGTGTTTTTCATCCTCAACGGCCGGCGCTCGAACGGTCGGCAGCCGATACCATGGCTGCACTCATGCCGACCTTTTTCGAAGGACCCTGATGAACAGCCCTGACGAAGGCGCACCCCCTTTACCGGAGCACCGGGCCTTGCTGTTGCTGCTGGTGGCTGTCTCGTTCGCCCTCGGTTGGATCCTGCTGCCGTTCTTCAGTACGCTGCTGTGGAGCGCAATCATCGCGCTGCTGTTCACTCCACTGCATCGTCGCTTGCTGCTGCGGTTGAAGCACAGGCGCACGCTGGCGGCGCTGCTGACGATGTTGATCGCCGCCGCGATCGTGGTCGTGCCGTTTGCGCTTCTGAGTGTGGCACTTGCCCACGAAGCGGCGGTGCTACTTGAGAGCATCCGGTCGGGCGAGGCCAATCCGGTGCCATACCTTCGCGGCGTGTTCGACGCGCTGCCTGGATGGGCGGCTTCGCTGCTTGAGCGCTTCGGGCTGGTGGACTTCGACACCTTGCAGCATTGGCTGAACACGAGGCTGGAGCAGGGTATCGGCCTCATCGCAACACAGGTCTTCAGTCTTGGCCAGAACACGTTCGAGTTCGCCGCCAGCCTGCTCATCACGCCGTATCTCGCGTTCTTCCTGATCCGTGATGGCGACCGCATCGTGCACGCCATGCGGCGCGCGCTGCCACTGGCGCCCGTGCACAAGCAGGAGTTGCTCGCCAAGTTCAGCACCGTGATCCGCTCGACGGTGAGGGGGAATCTGGTTGTGGCAGCGACCCAGGGCGCGCTCGGCGGCCTGGCACTCTGGTTCTTCGGGGTCCGAGGTGCGCTGCTGTGGGCCGTGGTGATGGCTTTCCTGTCTCTGCTGCCGGCCATAGGCGCCGCGCTGGTGTGGCTGCCGGTGGCGATCTGGTTTTTTGTCACGGGCTCGACCTGGCAGGGCATTGCGCTGGCAGCGTGGGGCATGCTCGTGATTGGCATGGTTGACAACCTGCTGCGCCCCATGCTGGTGGGCAAGGCCACCCTCATGCCCGACTATGTGGTGATGATCACGACGCTTGGCGGCATGGTGGTGTTCGGCGTCAACGGCTTCGTCCTCGGCCCCGTGATCGCTGCCATGTTCTTCGCGGTGTGGCACCTGTACCTGACGACCCGGCCGGTTGCAGAGCCCCCCTCGGGCCCATCAGAGCCCTGAAGTCACGGCCCAGGCGCATGTGCAGCAGGGGCATTGGTCGCGATTCGGTGAACTTCTGCTGCGGGCGCGTTGGTGGCCTGCCGTTACCCTGAATGAATCAGCTCAATTGCAGCGGCTGTCTGGGCTCGGCGAAGGGTTGCGATGCACCCCGCCGGGCTGACCCTCGTCGCACGACTACCGTGCGGTCACGCGATGTGCCCCAATCCCGATCGCGGAGTCTTCCAGCATCGTCGCAAGGACGCTCGCCTGGCCAACAAGCTGTCTGCTGCCTGCGCCTGCTCTTGCCCCAAAACAACACCCAGCCAACGCCAAATCAACCGCCAGTCAAGCCTGATACCAGCCGCTCAACCGGCTCTACCCGCACCGCGCAGTACTTGAACTCCGGGATCTTGCCGAAGGGGTCGAGGGCGTCGTTGGTGAGGAGGTTGGCGGCGGCCTCTGCGTAGGCAAAGGGGATAAAGACCACGCCGCGCTGAATGCCGTCGTCGGCGCGGGCGGTGAGGGCCACCGCGCCACGCCGGGACGACACGCGCAGGCGCTCGCCGGGGGCGATGCCAAGCGCGGCGAGGTCGGCGGGGTGCAGTGAGGCGGTGGGGCCGGGCTCCAGGGCGTCGAGCATGCTGGCGCGGCGGGTCATGCTGCCGGTGTGCCAGTGTTCGAGCTGGCGGCCGGTGATGAGCACGAGCGGGTAGGCGGTGTCGGGCTGTTCGTTGGCCGGGATCAAGGTGGTGGGCTGGAGCTGCACGCGGCCATCGGCGGTGGGGAAGCGGTCGGCAAACACCACGGGCTGGCCAGGGTCGTCTTCGGTGAGGCAGGGGTAGGTCACACTGCCTTCGCTTTCCAGGCGCGCCCAGGTGATGCCACCGATGGCGTCTTGCATGGCCTGTCGCATTTCCTCATAGACAGCGGCCACGCCGTGGTGTTCTGAGCCCGGCTGGTCGTAGGCCCATCCCATGGCCTGTCCGTCGGCGCGGCCGATGCGCTGGGCCAGCTGCTGAATGATCCACAGATCGGCGCGTGCCTGGCCGGGCGGCGCGATCGCCTGGCGACCGAGCTGCACCATGCGGTCGGTGTTGCTGACGGTGCCGGTTTTCTCGGGCCAGGCGGTGGCGGGGAGCACCACGTCGGCCAGCCAGGCGGTTTCGGTCAGGAAGATGTCTTGCACCACCAGGTGGTCGAGGCTGGCCAGGGCGTGGCGCGCGTGGTTCAGGTCGGGGTCGCTCATGGCGGGGTTTTCGCCCATCACGTAGAGGCCGCGAATGCGCGCGGGGTCGTTGGCGGGCAGCTCGGCCGCGCGCAGGATTTCCACCACGGTGAGGCCGGGCACGGCGGAGAGCGGCGCGCCCCAGAAGTGTTCAAACCAGCGCTTCACCTCGGCTTGCGCCACCGGCTGGTAATTGGGCAGCATGAAGGGGATGAGGCCGGCGTCGCTCGCGCCCTGCACGTTGTTTTGCCCGCGCAGCGGGTGCAGGCCGGTGCCGGGGCGACCGATCTGGCCGGTGAGGCTGGCCAGCGCGATCAGGCAGCGCACGTTGTCGGTGCCGTGGATGTGCTGGCTCACGCCCATGCCCCAGAGGATCATGGCGCGCTCGGCGCGGGCGTAGGCGCGGGCCACTTCGCGGATGGTGGCGGCGTCGATGCCGCAGACCGGCGCCATGGCTTCGGGGCTGAAGGCCTGCACCGCTTCGCGCACCGCGCGCACGTGGTCAACCCGCTCGGCGACAAACGCGGCGTCGACCAGGTTTTCTTCAAAGATCACATGCAGCAGGGCGTTGAGCAGGGCCACGTCGGTGTCAGGGCGGAACTGCAGCGTGCGCCAGGCGTGGCGGGCGATGTCGGTGCGGCGCGGGTCGGCCAGCACAATGCGCGCGCCGCGCTGGGCGGCGTTTTTCATCCAGCTCGCGGCCACCGGGTGGTTGCTGGTGGGGTTGGCGCCGATGAGCAAGATGAAGTCGGCCTGCTCGACATCGCTCACCGGGTTGCTCACCGCGCCCGAGCCCACGCCTTCGAGCAGCGCGGCCACGCTGGAGGCGTGGCACAGGCGGGTGCAGTGGTCGACGTTGTGGTTGCCGAAGGCGGTGCGCACCAGCTTCTGAAACAGGTAGGCCTCTTCGTTGCTGCCCTTGGCCGAACCGAAGCCGGCGAGCGATGCCGGGCCGTGTTGCTCGCGCAGGGCCTTGAAGCCGCCGGCCGCGAGCGCCAGCGCTTCGTCCCAGCTGGCTTCGCGGAACACGCTGCGCCAGTCGGGCTTGCTGATGAGGTGGGCCGGGTCTTTGGCCGCGCCGGCCAGGCGCACCAGTGGGCGCGTGAGGCGCTCGGGGTGGTGCACGTAGTCGAATCCGAAGCGGCCCTTCACGCACAAGCGCCCGGCGTTGGCCGGGCCGTCGCGGCCTTGCACCGCCACGATGCGCTCGGAGGCGCTGGCCGTGGCATCTTGCACCTGATAGGTGAGCAGGCAGCCGACGCCGCAGAAGGGGCAAACGCTGTCCACCTCGCGGTCCACCCGCAGCTGGCCATTGGGCAACACGGCGGCGCCAGGCGCTTTCACGCTGAGCGCACCGGTGGGGCAAGCCTGCACGCATTCGCCGCAGGCCACGCAGCTGCTCGCGCCCATGGGATCGGCGAGGTCGAACACCACCTGGGTCTGGGCGCCACGCTGGGCCATGCCGATCACGTCATTCACCTGCTCTTCACGGCAGGCGCGCACACAGCGGGTGCACTGGATGCAGGCGTCGAGGTTCACCGCCATGGCAGGGTGACTGAGATCGGGCGCGGGCTGTTCGCGCTGCAGGGCGGCGAGTTCGGGGCGCACCTGCACGCCGGCTTGCGCCAGCCAGTCGCTGAGTTCGCCGGCCTGCTCGGGGTGCGGCAGATCGGCGGCCAGCAGCTCCAACACCAGCTTCTGGCTCTTGAGCGCGCGCGGGCTCTGCGCCTTCACGTCCATGCCCGGCGTCACCGCGCGGCAGCAGCTGGCGGCGAGCACGCGCTCGCCCGCCACCTCGACCACGCAGGCGCGGCAGTTGCCGTCGGGCCGCAGGCCGTCGCGGTGGCACAGGTGGGGAATGGGCACGCCGTGGCGCTGCGCGGCGTGCAGGATGGACTCACCGGGGCGCGCCAGCGCGGGCTGGCCGTCGAGCGTGAAGGCCACGGTGGCATCGCCGGTGGCGGGCGCGTGGGTGCCGTGGCGGCGCACGCCCTCGGGCCAGGCGGTGTTGGGCAGGCGGGCGTTCATACAGCGTCTCCGGGCGCAGGCTGGCCAATTTCGTGCGGGAAGTATTCGATCACACAGCGCAGCGGGTTGGGCGCGGCCTGGCCCAGGCCGCAGATCGACGCATCGGCCATCACGGTGGCGAGGTCCTGGAGCGTGGCCACATCCCATTGGGTGCGCTCCATCAGCCGCGCGGCCTTGTCGGTGCCGGTGCGGCAGGGCGTGCACTGGCCGCAGCTCTCATGCGCGAAAAAACGCATCTGGTTCAGGGCGGCATCGCGCGCGCTGTCGTGCTGGCTGAGCACCACCACCGCGGCCGAGCCGATGAAACAGCCGTGGGGCTGCAAGGTATCGAAGTCCAGCGGCACATCGGCCAGGCGCGCCGGCAGAATGCCGCCGCTGGCGCCGCCGGGCAGGTAGGCGTAGAGCAAGTGGCCGTCCTGCATGCCGCCGCAAAACTCGCCAACCAGCTCGCGCAGCGTGATGCCGGCCGGCGCCAGCTTCACGCCCGGCTGCTTCACCCGGCCGCTGACGCTGAAACTGCGCAGGCCCTGGCGGCCGTGACGGCCCTGGCTGGCAAACCACTCGCCGCCCTTCTCGACAATGTCTCGCACCCAGTACAAAGTTTCGAAGTTTTGCTCCAGCGTGGGCCGACCAAAGAGGCCTTTTTCGGCGATGTAGGGTGGGCGCAGGCGGGGCAGGCCGCGTCGGCCTTCGATGCTCTCGACCATGGCCGACTCCTCACCACAGATGTACGCGCCCGCGCCGCGGCGCAGTTCGATGCGCGGCAACGCGAAGGGCGGGCTCGCCTGCAACTCGGCCAGGGCGCGCTGCAGCAGGCGTCGGGCGTGGTGGTATTCGTCGCGCAGGTAGAGGTAGACCGCCTCGCAGCCCACCACGCTCGCGGCGATCAGCGTGCCTTCCAGAAAACGGTGGGGGTCGCGCTCCAGGTACCAGCGGTCCTTGAAGGTGCCGGGCTCGCCTTCGTCGATGTTCACCGCCATGAGTTTTCCGCCCCCTGACCCCGCGCTGCTCCCCCCGAGGGGGGCGACTCGCTTGGGGCGGCCCGGCGCTCGTTTCCACCCCCTGACCCCGCGCTGCGCGCAGGGCCTCCCCCCGAGGGGGGCGACTCGCTTGGGGCGGCCCGGCGCTCGTCGGGCGCGGGTTGGTCGCGGACGATGCGCCACTTGCGCCCGGCCGGAAAACCCGCGCCGCCCAACCCCCGCAGCCCAGCGTGTTCCAGCGCTTCAATCACTGCGCTGGCGCTGCGCTCGCCATTGGCTACCGCAGCGGCCAGCGCGTAGCCGCCCTGCTCGCGGTAGGCCGCGAAGCCGATCGGGTCGCTGGCCACGCAGGCTTGTGACGCGGCCGGCAACTCCCACGGCGCATCGTCAAACCGCGCCGGCGCCTGCGCGGCCAGCGCGGCCACCTGCTCGGTGGTGGCCGCGCCGAGCGGCCACTGCCCCACCTGCACGGCCGGCGCCTGCTCGCAGCGGCCCACGCAGGGCGCGGGGACCACGCGCACATCGTCGCGGCCCAGCAGCGCCGGCAGGCGCGCCTGCAAATCGGCCAGCATCATCGCAGCGCCCGCGAGCTGGCACGACAGGCCGTCACACACCCGCACCGTGAGGCCGGGGGCGGCGGCGCCGTCGCGCAGGATCTCGAAGTGGTGATAGAAACTCGCAACCTCGAACACCTCGGCCACCGACAGGCACATGACCTGCGCCAGCGCCACCAGGTGCGTGTCGCGCAGGCCGTTTTGATGGTCGTTGAGGCGGTGCAGGTGCTCGATGAGCTGGTCGCGCGGATGACCCTCTGGCGGTGCGGGGCCGATGAGCTGGTTCACCAGGGCCAGCGCGTCGGCATCGACCGCGCGGCCCTTGGGGCGCGAGCGCGGCTGCCTGGCCGTGGCGCGCAAGGCCTCGGGGCTGCCCAAGAACGCGGTGCCATCCATGTTCAGACCCTCTCAACGATGAGCGCGATGCCCTGGCCCACGCCAATGCACATGGTGCACAGCGCGTAACGCCCGCCGGTGGCGTGCAGCCGGTTGACCGCGGTGGCGACCAAGCGCGCGCCGCTGGCGCCCAGCGGGTGACCCAGTGCGATCGCGCCGCCCCAAGCGTTGACGCGCTCGTCGTCATCGCTCAAGCCCAGCTCGCGCAACACCGCCAGGCCCTGCGCGGCAAAGGCCTCGTTGAGCTCGATCACATCAAGCTGCGCCAGCGTGATGCCGGTGAGCGCCAGCAGTTTTTGCGTGGCGGGTGCGGGGCCGATGCCCATGGTGCGCGGCGGCACGCCAGCGGTGGCCATGCCGACCACGCGCGCCTTGGGAGTGAGTCCGTTTTGGGTGGCGCTGCTTTCGCTGGCCAGCAGCAGGGCGCAGGCGCCGTCGTTCACGCCGCTGGCGTTGCCGGCGGTCACGCTGCCGCCGGGCTTCACGATGGGCGGCAGGGTGGCGAGCGCCGCCAGCGAGGTCGCGCGCGGGTGTTCGTCGGTGTCCACCACGATGGCCTCGCCCCTTTTCTGCGCGATGCGCACCGGCGTGATCTCGCGCGCCAGGTGACCGGCCTGGATGGCAGCGAGCGCCCGGGTCTGGCTGGTCAGCGCCATGCTGTCCTGCGCCTCGCGCTCGATGCAGTATTCCGTGGCGAGGTTTTCGGCCGTCTCGGGCATGGAATCCACACCGTACTGCGCCTGCATCAGCGGGTTCACGAAGCGCCAGCCAATGGTGGTGTCGTACACGGCGGTGTTACGCGAAAACGCGCTCTCGGCCTTGGGCATCACAAACGGCGCGCGGCTCATGCTCTCCACACCACCGGCGATCATCAGCCCGGCTTCGCCGGCGCGGATGGCGCGCGCGGCCGTGCCCACCGCGTCGAGCCCGGAGCCGCACAGGCGGTTGATGGTGGCGCCGGGAACCGCCAGCGGCAGACCGGCGAGCAGGCTGGCCATGCGGGCCACGTTGCGGTTGTCTTCGCCGGCCTGGTTGGCGCAGCCATAGAGCACGTCGGTCACGGCCGCCCAGTCCACCCCGGGGTTGCGCTGCATCAGGGCGCGCAGGGGAATGGCGCCTAGGTCGTCGGTGCGCACGCTGGAGAGCGCGCCCCCGTAGCGGCCGAAGGGGGTGCGGATGGCATCACAAATGAAAGCGTGGCTCATGGCGGGGGTGCAGCGCTGGTTGAACAGGCGGGCGCGGCGCGTGCGCCGGCAAAAAATCCGAGCATACAGCCCGCACGCCGCATGCAAGCTGCTCTGCGGGCGGCTCGGGGTTCGGCCGGCTTCCTCGCACCTGCCGAGCTTGAGCGTGCCACTCGGTCCAGCGAGGCGTCAGACGCCCAGCTGGTCCCGCATCTGGTACCACAGCGCGCCCACCGCGGTGAAGGGCACGCGCAGCAGCCGCCCGCCGGGGAAGGGGTGGTGCGGCAGGCGCGCAAAGGCGCCGTAGCGGGTGGCATCGCCCTTGAGCGCTTCGGCCAGCACGCGCCCGATCAGGTGCGTGAAAGTGATGCCGTGGCCCGAGCAGCGTGCCCACCTGCGGCATGCGCGAGAGGGTCAGCAGGAAATTGCCGGTCCAGCCGAATTCGATGTCCACGTGTTTCAGCTGCGGGAAGGTTTTGACCATCTGCGGCCGAATCAGCGACTTCACCTCTTTCGGATCGCGCGCGCCGTAGACCACGCCACCGCCGTAAATCAGGCGCTTGTCGGCCGAGAGGCGGAAGTAGTCGAGCAGGAAATTGTTGTCTTCCACGCAGTGATCGGACGGCAGCAGCTCATCCGGTGGCGATCATCTGGGTGCCGCAGGGCATGGACTTGGCTGCCAGCGCCGGCTCCAGACCGCCGATGTAGGCGTTGCAGGCCACGATCACGTAGCGCGCGCGCACCTGGCCCTGCGCGGTGTGCACCGTGGCCGGATCGCCGCGTTCGATGCGCACCACCGCGCAGTTTTCATGGATGCGCCCGCCCAGGCTCTCCAGCGCCGCGGCCTCGCCCAGGGCCAGGTTCAGCGGGTGGAAGTGGCCGCCGGTGGGGTCCACCAGCAGGGCGCTGTAACGCTCGGTGTTGACCCACCGGCGCACATCGGTCGGGCTGTCAACCAGCGTGAGGCCCGGGTGGCCCCAGCGCTCCCAGAGCGCTTTCTGCGCCTTCAGGCTCTGGGCCTTGCGCGGGCTGATGGCGGCGAAGATGCCGCCATCCTTCAGGTCGCAGTCGATGCGGTAGCGGGCCACCCGCTCGCGAATGATCTTCGCGCCCTCGAACATCATGCGGGCCAGCGGCTCGGCCGCCT
>JAIFNE010000132.1 GCA_020047875.1 Hydrogenophaga sp. | reverse complement strand
TGGCCTGCGGCAGCAGGCTGTGCACCGCGCGCTGGCTCTGGCTGGCATTGCGCAGTACTGCTTGGCGCAGTTGCGCAAAGCGGCGACCGGCCTGCAGCAGATCGGCGCGAAAGGATTGGCCGGCGTCTGCCAGGTCGCCAGGTTTCGGCGCGCGCTGGAAAATGACCTGCAAGGCCGCGCTGGCCCGTTCGGTCGCGCTGGCATCGCCACGCAACAATGCAGCCGCCAGGGTGTCCAGACCCGATTGCAACTGGCCGATCCACGGATGCGAGGGCGTCACAGGCTTGGCGGGGGCTTGCATGGTGGGGGCTCGTGAAAGCAGAAATACAGGGTTAGCCGCGTGCGCTGCCCATCATTTCGGCGGCGTTGGACAGCATTTTGTCGGCGATGGCTTCCGGATTGGCCTTGAAGCTGCC
The DNA here is from genome assembly GCA_020047875.1 of Hydrogenophaga sp. Taxonomy (GTDB): domain Bacteria; phylum Pseudomonadota; class Gammaproteobacteria; order Burkholderiales; family Burkholderiaceae_C; genus Hydrogenophaga. The sequence goes on along the minus strand of JAIFNE010000132.1, from coordinate 6,008 downwards.
GTCGGCAATCGACAGCTTCATCGCTTCGACCTTTTGGGTGTTGAACACATCGCTGCCGCTGCCGCCAGCGGCAGACACCGCCTGGCTGGCTGACGACAGCGTGACCGTGACGCCCGGTTGCGGCTTTGCTGGCGCACTGGCGCCGGCCACCGCTGCGGCGCCGTTTTCTGCGCCCGCAGCAGGTGCTGGCGCCGCTTTTTGCGGACCTCCGGCAACGGAACCAATGTAGGAATCTGGGGACGATTCGATTTTCATGACGCTCTCCAAACCCCGAACCTGGGGCCTTGTGGAAAGACTATCGGCCTAAAAGGTCGGCGACTTGAGCCCTTTTTTGTGGAATGTGTCACGGCAATCGTGCTCGCATGGTCGGGGTGCGCCGCTGGCCGTTCTCACAGTGCCAGTTCGACCGTCTGGCCGTCGCGCACCAGGCCGGTCACCACCTTGCCGCTGGGCAGCCGCACCCGGGTGGCCTGGCCGATCAGGCCGCTGGACAGCGCCTGACCGGTCACCACCACCTGAAAGCCCGCGCCCGACTGGGTCACGCGGACCTGCGAACCCGCAGAAAAGGCCTGGGTGGCGCGCACCATGTGCTGGCGCAGCGGCTGGCCGGGCTGCAGCGCGTAGGCCGACTGCTGACCGACCCACAGGGCAGGGTTGGCCAACACCGAGGCTGACTGCTCGGCCCAATCCACTTCGGCCAGTTCGGCGTCTTCTTGAGTCAGCAGCTCGCCAGCAGGTACCGGGCGCTTGAGCACCCAGGCCGGGCCCCAGGCCTTCACGGTGACCGGCAGAAACACGTTCCAGCGGGTGGGGCCGTCGACGCAACGCAGCCCGACCCGGGCGCGGCCCCAGAGCCGGGTGCCGGCGGGCAGGTGCGGCTCGACCCGCGCGCAGGGCGCCAGGCGCAGCCGCGAGTCGAGCGCGCCGACCAGCACCTCGGCGCGCAGCGGCATCTCGGTGCTCTGGCCCAGGGCCGAGGCCACGCTGGGCTGCAAGAACTCGCGCGCCACCTGTTCCAGCCTGGCGCTATCGCCGGCGGGGCCGCCCGGCTCGGCAGCCTGCGCCCTGGTCATCAACAGCAGGCTGCCCAGCAGCAGAAAAGACATGAGCAGCAGGTTCCAGGCAGCCTGCTGGTGCCGTGGACGCGGCAGGCTGCGGAAAGGTTCTCTGGGCAAGCGGCGCATGGCGCATCTCCTTTGGGGGCCGGGTGGCCGGTGGGCAAACGCCGCACCGACAAAGCGGGTTTCAGGCACCGACTGTAGGAGCCCGGCCCGCCGCGCAAAGGAGCGAATAGCCACGGAATGCGGCGCTTGTTCGTGTCATTGCCAGGGCTCAAGTTTTCCCATACTCGCTTTCATCCCGGTGATCCGCGCCGCTCCCGTGCCGCCCGACCCACCGCTTTCTTCAACCAACGCGCCGAGGTGACCATGCTGGAACAGATGACCGCCCGCCTGGACTTTCACAGCCAGTCGCTGTTGTTGCGCTCGCAGCGTCAGCAGGTGATTGCCAGCAACATCGCCAACGCTGACACGCCCGGCTACGTGGCTCGCGACTTCGATTTCACCGCTGCGCTGCAGAAAGCCACCGGCGGTGCCACCGCTGCCTTGCCCACCATGACAGACAACGGCCACATGCGCCTGGGTGGCCGTGGCACCGCCGGCGCGGTCAGCATGGCCTACACGGTGCAGACCCAGCCCGCACAGGATGGCAACTCGGTCGACCTGGACCGCGAGCGCGCCAACTTCGTGGACAACAGCATCCGCTACGAGTCCACGCTGCGCTTCATCAACGGGCATGTGAAGACGATGCTCACCGCGATTTCCGGGCAGTAGGTATGCCCACCCCCGCCGCGCTTCACGCAACCCCCTCAAGGGGCAACGCTGGCGGCCTGGCAAAGCCAGTTCCGCGGCGTTCTGGGTTCGAGGCATCGCGCGCCGGGAACTGTGTTTGGCTTGAAAGGAATTTGTATGTCGATGTTCACGATTTTCGGGGTCTCGGGCAGCGCCATCAGCTCGCAGGCGCAGCGACTCAACGTGGTTGCCAGCAACCTGGCCAATGCCGACGCGGTGGCCGGCCCCGATGGGCAGAGCTACAAGGCGCGGCAGGTGCTGTTTGAGACCGTGCCCATGGGCGGCAGCGGAAACGCGGGCGTGAAGGTGAAGAACATCACCGAAGACCAGACGCCCGGGCGCCGGTTGCACAACCCGGGCCACCCCAGTGCCGATGCCGAGGGCTATGTGACCCATTCCAACGTGAACCCGGTGGAGGAGATGGTCAACATGATGTCGGCCTCGCGCTCTTATCAGAACAACGTCGAGGTCATGAATACGGCCAAGACCCTGCTACTCAAAACGCTCCAGATGGGGCAGTGAAAGCAAGTATGAACATCGCCCCTCTCGATCTCAGCACCCTTGGCACCACGGTGGGCAGCACCACCCGCACCGACAAGGCCCCGCGCAAGACCGCTTCCTCACCCTGCTGGTGGCGCAAATCAACAGCCAGGACCCGCTCAATCCGATGGACAACGCGCAGATGACCACGCAGATGGCGCAGATCAACACGGTCAGCGGCATTCAGCAGCTCAACGCCACCCTCAAAGGCATGTCCGAGCAATACAGCGCCATGCAGGGCCTGCAGGGCACCTCGCTGATCGGGCGCCAGGCGCTGGTGGAGGGCAACAAGTTCACTTTTGACGGCGATCAGGCCAGCGGCGCCATGGCGCTCAGCGGCCCGGCTTCTGCGGTGGCGGTCGACGTGATGGGCACCAACGGCGCGTTGCTTGACACTGTGAACCTGGGCGCACTGCCCTCCGGCCAGCATGCCTTCAGCTGGAACGCCAAGGGTGTCGACCCGGCCAGCGTCGCCGGCTTCTCGGTGCGCGCCACCGCTGGCGGTCAGCCGGTTACCGCCACCCCGCTGACCAGCGCCACCGTCACCGCCGTGAGCTTCAGCGGCGGCGCGATGAGCCTGCAGTTGCAAGACGGCCGCACCATGGGCTACGACAAGGTGCGCGCCTTCATGTAAGCCGCGTTCCAGCACACCGCCTCCATATTGATCGCCAAACATTCTGCAACCCAGGAGCCACCATGTCTTTTCAAACCGGACTTTCAGGTCTCAACGCATCCAGCCGCAACCTCGACGTGATTGGAAACAACATTGCCAATGCCAACACCACTGGCATGAAGCAGTCGCGCACCGAATTCAGCCAGCTTGTGGCGTCCAGTCTCGGTGTTGGAGGTGGCAACGGTGGCGGCATTGGCGTGTCCATTGGGGCGATTTCGCAGCAGTTTTCCCAGGGCAACATTTCGGTCACTGGGAACAACCTGGATGTGGCCATCAATGGCGCCGGATTCATTCAGCTGCGCCAGCCCAACGGAACGCCTGCCTACACCCGTGACGGCTCGCTCAAACTGGACAAAGACGGGTTCTTGAAGACCAACTCGGGCGCCAACGTCATGGGTTTTCCGACCGACAGCAAAACAGGCAAGGTGACTGCGGCGACATTGGAGCCCTTGAAGCTTCCAACCGCTGCCCCCATCGCTGCAAATGAAACAACATTGGTCACGGTTGAGTTCAATCTGGACGCGAGGGAGAAGCCTGCAGCCGGGGACCCCGCAGCGGCGCCGCCCGTCGCGCCCACGCCGCGCTCTACCTTCGGTACCTCCCTCAACGTGTATGACTCCCAGGGTGTGGCTGCGCCAATGCAGTTGTACTTTGAAAAGACCGCAACCGCCAACACCTGGAACGTGTATGGCGGCATCGACAAAGCGGCGGTCGTGGGGCCGCCGGCGGTGGCTGCCGAGACGTTTCCAGTGCTTGCCACCTTGGCTTTTGACGCCTCTGGGAACTTGAGCACAGTGACACCAACGGCGCCCAACACGGCCATTGCGGGCAGCCCCAAGTCGTTCTCGCTGGCGGCGAACGCCATCAAGTCGCCCAACCCCAATCTGCCTGGTGGCACCTTGCCTCAGACCATGGCGATTGATCTTTCTAAGGTCAGCCAATTTGGTTCGCCATTTAGTGTTTCCAACCTCAGCCAGGACGGTTACAGCTCCGGCGAGTTGACGGGCCTGACGATTGAGCAAAACGGCGTCATTTCCACCCGCTACTCCAATGGTCAAACGCAGTACAGCGGCCAGCTGACCTTGGCAGATTTTCGAAATGTGCAGGGCTTGACGCCACAGGGCGGGAACGCCTGGGTGGCCACCTTTGAGTCTGGCGCGCCGGTGATGGGTGAACCGGGGGTGGGCAAGTTTGGCAGTGTGCGGGCTGGCGCGCTGGAAGACTCCAACGTCGATCTCACCGCCGAGTTGGTGAACATGATGACGGCCCAGCGCGCCTACCAGGCCAATGCGCAAACCATCAAGACACAAGATCAGGTGATGTCGACCCTGGTCAACCTGCGCTGATTGGGCAGAAGCTTCCTGTTGTTGATCACGGAGACATGCCATGGATCGCCTCATTTACACCGCCATGACCGGCGCCAACGCCGCGCACCATCGGCAGCAGTTGCTGGCGAACAACCTGGCCAACGCCTCCACGCCCGGGTTCCGCGCCGAGCTGTCCACCTTCCGGGCGGTGCCCATTCGGGGCGACGGTGCGAGCACGCGGGTGTTCGCGCTGGAGGCCACGGCGGGCCATTCCGACGCGCCCGGCGCGATCACCAGCACCGGGCGCAACCTGGATGTGGCCGCCCGCGGCAACAGCTACTTCGCGGTGCAGGGCCTCGACGGCACCGAGGCCTACACGCGGGCCGGCTCGCTGGAGGTGGACACCGAAGGCACGCTGGTGACCCCGCAGGGCTTGCCCATGTTGAGCGACGGCGGCCCGATCGTGGCGCCAGCCAATGCCCAGATCGCCATTGGCGAAGACGGCACCGTGAGCGCGCGGGTCAACGGCGAGCCGCCGCAGGCGCTGGGCCGCCTGAAGCTGGTCACGCCCGATGCCGAGAACCGCCTGCAGCGCAGCGGAGACGGCCTGTTCCGCGGCCCGCAGGGCGACCCGCTGCCCGCCGATGCCAACGCCCGGCTGCAAAGCGGCGCGCTCGAAGGCAGCAACGTGAACCCGATTGAGGCCATGGTCGGAATGATCGCGGTGGCGCGGCAGTTCGAGGTGCAGATGCGCATGCTGCAGAACGGCGAAACCAACGACAAAACCGCCTCCCAGCTGCTCAGCCTGAACGGCTGAACCGCTCAGCCCAACCCCTTTTCTCCAGGAGCCAACCATGATCAATTCGCTGTGGATTTCCAAGACCGGCATGCAGGCCCAGCAGACCCAGCTGGACGTGATTTCCAACAACCTGGCCAACACCTCCACCAACGGCTTCAAGCGCGCCAACGCGGTGTTCGAAGACCTGATGTACCAGAACCTGCGCCAGGTCGGCGCCAACAGCGCCGAGCAGAGCGAGCTGCCCACCGGGCTACAGATCGGCCTGGGCGTGCGCACCGTCGCCACCTCGCGCTCGTTTTCACAGGGCAACCTCCAGCAGTCTGGCAACAACCTCGATATGGCCATCAACGGCAACGGCTTCCTGCAGGTCACCATGCCCGACGGCACCACTGGCTACACCCGCGACGGCAGCCTGCAGCTCGATGCCCAGGGCCGCATGGTCACCTCCAGCGGCTACCCGCTGACCGCCGGCATCACGATTCCGGCCGAGGCGCAAAGCATCACCGTCTCCAGCGATGGCGTGGTGTCGGTCAAGCTCCCCGGCGCGACGGCGCCCTCGGTGGTGGGCAACATCGAGCTGGCCAGCTTCATCAACCCGGCTGGCCTGGAGCCGCGCGGGCAAAACCTGTATTCGGAGAGTCTGGCCTCGGGCAACCCGGTCAATGCCGCGCCCGGCAGCGCCGGCATGGGCACGGTGATGCAGGGCTTTGTGGAGACCTCCAACGTCAACGTGGTGCAGGAGCTGGTCACCATGATCCAGACCCAGCGCGCCTATGAGATGAACTCCAAGGCGATCCAGACCAGCGACCAGATGCTGCAGCGGCTGGCGCAGTTGTGAT
>JAIFNE010000056.1 GCA_020047875.1 Hydrogenophaga sp. | reverse complement strand
CCGGGCGATCTGGTGGTGGTGTTTCAGTCGGGTGCCTACGGCCCGAGCGCCAGCCCTCAGGCGTTCCTGGGGCATCCGCCGTGCCGCGAAGTGCTGGTGTGAGGCACACGGGTTCGGCACGCCGCTGAACCCGACGCAGCGGTGTCAGCCGGTGAACGCCCGGGGGTGTCGCGCTGCCCCATACCGTGGACAAATTGGCGAAGCGACCACCCGCGGCCGCGGTTTCTTTCATCGTGACGGGTTATTCTGCTCTGTAATCATTTGTTCGCATGCAAGGCGCCCATTGCCTATCCGCTGAGGCCTTTCGCTTGATAAAAATCTTCAACCACTATTTCCACCGGCGCACGCTTTTTCAGATGGCGCTGGACATGGCGCTGGTGACCGCGGTGTTCATGGTCATCCTGCTGTCCATGGCCGAGGGCGGCGAACCCGGCAGCGCCCTGGTCTTGCGCGGGCTGGGCCGCGGCTTGCTGATGGGCGTGGGCTTTCTGGCGGTGAACGCGGCGCTGGGCTTTTACGACCGCGGCAATGCGTTCAGCACCACGCAGATCTGGGCGCGTGCCCTGGTGTCTTTCGTGGTCACCGGGCTGATCGTGGTGGGCGTGCTGCTGCTGCTGCCGCTGGCGGCGTTTTACGGCCGCACCGAGGCGGTGCTGGGCGTGATGATGGTGGCCACCGTGCTGCTGCTGTATCAGGTGTTGGTGGGGCAGACCCTCACCACGCGGCTCACGCGGCGCAAGGTGCTGGTGTACGGCACCGGCTCCCGCGCGCTGATGGTGGGCGAGCGGGTGAAGCGGCCGTCGTCCAACGCCGATCTGGTGGGCTATTTCGCCAGCCCCAACGAGCGGGAACACCAGGTGTCCACCTTCGGCACCCTGGACGACAGCCAGAGCCTGACCGATGTGGTGCGCGAGGCCGGGGTGGACGAAATCGTGGTGGCGCTCTCGGAGCGGCGCGGCGGCAGCATGCCGATGCGCGAGCTGCTCGACTGCAAGCTCAGCGGCGTGAAGGTGGTGGACATCGCCACCTATTTCGAGCAAACCGCGGGGCAGATCCGGCTTGACGCGATGTCGGCGGGTTGGCTGATCTTTGGCGACGGTTTCAACCAGGGTTTTTTGCGCACCACGGTCAAGCGGCTGTTTGACATCGTGTGCGCGCTGGTGCTGCTGCTGCTGGCTTCGCCGGTGATGCTGGTCACCGCGCTGGCGATCCGGCTGGAGAGCCCAGGCGGCATTCTGTACCGCCAGGAGCGGGTGGGCCTGGAGGGCAAACCGTTTGACGTGGTGAAGTTCCGCAGCATGCGCAGCGACGCCGAAAAAGACGGCGTGCCGCGCTGGGCCACGGCGGGCGACAGCCGCGTGACGCGGGTGGGCAAGGTGATCCGCAAGCTGCGCATCGACGAACTGCCACAGTTGCTCAGCGTGTTGCTGGGCCACATGAGCCTGGTGGGCCCGCGGCCTGAGCGCCCGTATTTTGTGGAAAAGCTGACGCAGGAGATTCCGTTTTATGCGGTGCGGCACAGTGTGAAACCCGGTGTGACCGGCTGGGCGCAGGTGAGCTACCAGTACGGGTCTTCGCAGGAAGACACGATCAACAAGCTGCAATACGACCTGTACTACGTGAAGAACCACTCGCTGTTTCTGGATCTGGTGATCCTGTTCGAGACGGTCGGCGTGGTGCTGACCGGCAAGGGCGCGCAGTAGGCCATGGCGCTGTTTTGCCCGCTGCGCTCCCTGTGGCTGCCATGAACGCCCTGGCGCATCCGCTGATGGTCTGGGGCAGCGGCCTGGTGGTGGTCGCCTACGCGGTGCTGGCGCTGCGTTTGCTGAACCAGGGGCCTTTTCGCCAGCCGCTGGACCGCGCGGGCGTGGCGGTGTTTTTTGCCGCGGTGCTCACCCTGGGCTGGGGCGTGCTGGGCCTGCTGGCGGCGCGCTCGCCGGTCTGGTGGCCGGTGGCCACGCTGGCCGATATTGGCCGCTACGCCGCCTGGTTCGTCTTCTTTGTTTTCCTGTTTCGCGGCGCCAAGCCGCGCGATGAAGCTGGTCTGGGCGCCTGGCTGGCACCGCTGGCAGTCGCCCTGCCGGTGCTGGCGCTGATCACGCTGCTGTTTTCGTTGGTCTGGGCGCGCGGCGACGGGCAAAGCCCCACGCTGCTCTTCCTCACCCTCATGGCGCTGCCCCTGCTGGGGTTGGTGCTGGTGGAGCAGCTGTTTCGCAACCTGCCGGAAGACGCGCTGTGGAACGCCAAGCCGATCAGCCTGGGGCTGGCGGGCATGTTCCTCTACGACTTTTATCTGTTCTCGCAGGCGGTGCTGTTCAACGGCATCGACCCAGACGCGCTGAGCATTCGCGGCATCGTTCACGCGGCGCTGATGCCGCTGCTGCTGCTCTCCACCACGAGGCACCGCAACTGGATCGCCAAGATCAAGCTCTCGCGCAAGGTGGTGTTCCATTCGGCGGCGCTGCTGATGGCCGGGGCCTACCTGCTGTTCATCGCGGGCGTGGGTTATTACGTGCGCTATTTCGGCAGCGAATGGGGCCGCGCGCTGCAGCTGGCGCTGATTTTTCTGGCGCTGGTGGGACTGGTGGCGTTTGCGCTGTCGGGTTCTTTCCGCGCCCGGTTGCGGGTGATGCTGGGCAAGCATTTTTTCCGCTACCGCTACGACTACCGCGACGAATGGTTGCGCTTCACCCAGACGCTTTCAGCCCAGATGGGGCCCAAGGACATGGGGCCGCAGGTGATCCGCGGCCTGGCCGACATGCTGGAGAGCCCAGCGGGCGCGCTCTGGCTGCGCCGCCCCGATGAGGCGGTGTACCGGCAGGCGGGCTTGTGGAACCTGCCGCCGGTGGCGCAGGCCGAGCCGGCCGATTCCGAGTTGATGGCTTTCATGCAGCGCACCGGCTGGGTGGTGAACCTGGAGGAGTACGAGCGCGCACCCGAGCGCTACGAGCAACTGGCGCTGCCGGCCTGGCTGAGCGGCCAGACTCAGGCAGGAGTTGCTGGGCTTTGTGGTGCTGGCCCGCCCGCGTACCCGCATGGATGTGAACTGGGAGGTGACCGACCTGCTCAAGACCGCCGGGCGGCAGGCGGCGAGTTTCCTGGCGCTGATGCAGTCCACCGAGGCGCTGCTGGAGGCGCGCAAGTTTCAGGCGTTCAGTCGCATGTCGGCGTTTGTGGTGCACGACCTCAAAAACATCGTGACCCAGCTCTCCCTGATGGTGAAAAACGCCAAGCGCCTGGGGCACAACCCGGAGTTTCAGGCCGACATGCTGATGACGGTGGAAAACTCGCTGGATGCGCGAAGGGGCTGCGCCCGGTGGTGGCGCGGTGGGGGTGGACCTGAGCCGCATCGCCCAGGATCTGGCGGCGTCGGCCACCCGCCGAGGCCGCGCGCTGGAGTTGCGGCTGGGCGACCGGGTGGCGGCGCGGGGCCATGTGGACCGGCTGGAGCGGGTCATCGGACACCTGGTGAACAACGCTTTCGACGCCACCGAGCCAGGGCAGCTGGTGTGGATGACGGTCGAGCGGTTTGGCAGTTTTGCCCGGGTGGAGGTGGGTGACAATGGCGCCGGCATGTCGGCTGATTTCGTGCAGGACCGGCTGTTCAAGCCGTTCCAGACCACCAAGGCCGCGGGCATGGGCATTGGCGCTTACGAGAGTTTTCAATACGTGCAGGAACTGGGCGGCAAGGTCCAGGTGGACAGCGAAGAAGGGCGGGGCACGGTGGTGGCGCTGTTGCTGCCGCTGATGGAGTCGTTCCAGCCGTCCGATCTGCACACAGGGGAGCAGGCATGAGTTCACAAAAAGGCCCGCAACTGCTGATCGTGGAAGACGATCCGGCGTTGCAGAAGCAGATCAAGTGGTCGCTCGATCAGTTCGAGTCGGTCACCGCCAGCGATCGCGAGAGCGCGCTCAACCAGCTGCGCCAGCACCTGCCAGCCGTGGTCACGATGGACCTGGGCCTGCCGCCTGATGCCGACGGCGTGAGCGAAGGTTTCAAGCTGCTGGAGCAGATGCTGGCGGTGTTGCCCGAGGTGAAGGTGATCGTGCTGACCGGCCAGAACGGGCAGGACAACGCGCTGCGGGCGGTGGCCATGGGCGCCTACGATTTTCTGGCCAAGCCCTTCGAGCCCGAGGTGTTGAACCTGACGGTGGAGCGGGCGTTTCGCCTGCACGAGCTGCAGACCGAAAACCGGCGGCTGCAGGCCATGCGCCAGCCCGACAGCCTGGCCGGCCTGATCACGCGCGATCCGGAGATGCTGCGCGTGTGCCGCACCATCGAAAAAGTGGCCGACACCGGGGCCACCGTGATGCTGCTGGGCGAGAGCGGCACCGGCAAGGAAGTGCTGGCGCGCGGCCTGCACCAGAGTTCGAACCGGCGCGGCGAGCGGTTTGTGGCGATCAATTGCGCGGCGATTCCCGAGAACCTGCTGGAAAGCGAGCTGTTCGGCTTTGAGAAAGGCGCGTTCACCGGCGCGGTGAAAACCACGCTGGGCAAGATCGAGACCGCCCACCGCGGCACCCTGATGCTCGACGAAATCGGCGATTTGCCGATGCCCCTGCAGGCCAAGCTGCTGCGTTTCCTGCAGGAGCGGGTGATCGAGCGGCTGGGCGGGCGCCAGGAAATTGCGGTGGACGTGCGCATTGTCTGCGCGACGCATCAGGACCTGAAGCAACTCACCACCGAGGGCCGGTTTCGCGAAGACCTGTATTACCGGCTGGCCGAGATCGTGGTCAAGATTCCGCCGCTGCGCGAGCGGGTGGGCGACGCGGCCTTGCTTGCGCACGCATTGACCAAACGCTATGCCAGCGAGCAAAAACGTGGCAGTCTTTCGCTCGGAGACAGCGCCTTGCGCGCGATCGAAGCCTACCGCTGGCCCGGCAACATCCGCGAGCTGGAAAACTGCCTCAAGCGCGCCACCATCATGGCCGACGGCAGCCAGATCACCGCTGAAGACCTGAGCCTGGCGGTGGCCACCGATGAGGCGGCCGAGGCCTCGCTTGATCTGCGCACGGTGCGCGAGGCCGCGGAGCGCAAGGCGGTGATTGCCGCGCTGGCGCGGGCAAACAGCAATGTGCTGAAGGCCGCAGAACTGCTGGGCGTGAGCCGGCCCACGCTGTACGACCTGATGCACCGGCTCGGTATGAAATAGCGCCCGCGCATCTGCTCTGCCGGCTTGCCATACACCCATTTTTGTGACTCAGGAGGATCCCATGAACCGCAACAGAATCACCACCCGCCTGGCACCCGTCGCGCTGGCCATCACCCTGGTTCTGGCCGGCTGTGGCAACAGCGACCCGCAGAAGATGGTGGCCTCGGCGCGCGATTACATGGCCAACAACGACACGCCGGCGGCCATCATCCAGCTGAAGAACGCTTTGCAGGAAAAGCCCGATCTGGCCGAGGCGCGCTTTCTGCTGGGCAAAGCCCTGCAGACGCGGGGCGATATGCCCGGCAGCGAGATCGAGCTGCAAAAGGCGCGCGATCTGGGCTATTCGGCCGATGAGATCACGCCGCTGCTGGTGCGTGCCCGCTTGTCTCAGGGGCAGTTCAAGCAGGTGACCGATGAATTCGCCAAGGTGCAGCTCAGCACGCCCGAGGCCAATGCCGAGCTCAAAACCATGGTGGCCGTGGCCTGGCGCCAGCAGAACAACGAGCAGGGCTTCGAGACCAGCTTGCAGGAGGCGCTGCAGGCCAAGCCCGACCACGCGCCGGCACTGATCGAGCAGGCCCGCCTGCGCGCAGCCAAGGCCGACTTCGACGGCGCGCTGGCCATTCTCGACACAGTGGTCGCCAAAGACCCGAAGAACGCCGACGCGCTGAAGTTCCGGGGCGATATCGAGCTGCACGGCAAGCGCGATCCCGAGCGCGCGCTGGCCTCTTACCGCGCCTCTGCCCAGGCCATGCCCAACTTTGCCGATGGGCAGGCCAGCGTGGTGCGGCTGCTGCTGGGGCAGGGCAAAAACGACGAGGCGGCCACCGAGCTGGAGAAGCTCAACGCCTTCGCTGGCGGACGCCCGCAAACCCTGTATTTGCAGGCCCAGCTGGCGTATCAAAAAGGCGATTTCAAGGGCGCACAAACCCAGATCCAGCAGCTGCTGAAACTCAGCCCCGACAGCCCGATCGGCCTGGAGCTGGCGGGCGCGATCGAGTACCAGCTGAACTCGCTGGTGCAGGCCGAGGCGCTGCTGACCAAGGCGCTGCAAGGCTCGCCCGGGCTGAATGTGGCGCAGCGCTTTCTGGTGCTCACCTACCTGCGCTCGGGCCAGATTGATCGCGCGGCGAGTGCCTTGCCCACCGATTTGCAGAACCCGATGCTTGACCCGGCCATGCTCTCGGTGGCGGGGCAGGTGTTCATGGTCAAGGGCGAATTCGAGCGCGCGCAGCAGCTGTTTGCCCGCGCGGCCACGCTGGACCCGAACGACCCGGCCAAGCGCACTTCGGTGGCGATCAGCCAGCTGATGCTGGGCAAGACCGATGTGGCGCTCAACAGCCTGCAGGCGATTGCCTCGGCCGACGAGGGCGTGGTGGCCGACATGGCGCTGATCAACGCCCACATGCAGCGCCGGGATGTGGACAAAGCCCTGGCCGCCATCGACGCCATGCAGAAAAAGCGCGCCAGCGATCCGCTGCCGCTGCAGCTGCGTGGCCGCGCCCTGCTGCTGCGCAACGATCTCGCGGGCGCCCGCACCGCCTTCACCCAGGCCCAGACGCTGAACCCCGACTACTTCGCCGCCATCGCGGCGTTGGCGGCGGTCGATATGGTTGAAGCGGATGGACGAGGCGCTGCAGCGCAACCCCAAAAACTTCCAGGCGCTGCTGGTGCAGGCTGAGGTTTTGGGGCGCAGCGGCGGTGCCGCTGACGACGTGACCAAGAAAATTCAGCAGGCGGTGGACGCCGCGCCCGGCGAAAAAATGCCGCGCCTGATGCTGGTGGAGCAGTTCCTTCGCCTCAATGACGCCAAGTCGGCGCTGTCGGCGGCGCAGAGCGCGGTGGCCGCGCAACCCGATGTGCCGGAAATCGTCGATGCGCTGGGCCGCGCCCAGACCGCCGCTGGCGAATACAACCAGGCCATGAGCACTTTTGGCAAGCTCGACGGTTTGCTGCCCAATTCGCCCTTGCCGTCGCTGCGCCGCTCCATGGTGAACGTCGCCAGCGGCGACAAGCCCCAGGCGATGCAAAACCTGCGCAAGGCGCTGGCGGTGCAGCCCGATCTGCTGGAGGCGCAGCGCAGCCTGGCCAGCCTGAGCCTGGAGACGCAGCAACCCGACCAGGCGCTGGCGATCAGCCGCACCGTGCAGCAGCAGCGGCCGAAAGAGGGCGTGGGCTACATCCTGGAGGGCGACGTGCACGCGGCGGGCAAGAACTGGGACCGCGCGGTGGCGGCCTATCGCACCGGCCTGAAGGCAGCGCCCGGCCCGGAGCTGGCCATCAAACTGCACACCGCGCTCACGCTGGGCGGCAAAACCACTGAGGCCGATCGCTTCGCCGCCGACTGGCTGAGGGACAACCCGAAAGACGCGGCCCTGCCGCTGTACCTGGGCGACCGGGCCATTGCCACCAACAAGCTGCCCGACGCGCAGCGTCTGTACGACCGGGTGATTGCGCTGCAGCCGCGCAACGCCGTGGCGCTCAACAACCTGGCCTGGGTGGCCGGGCAGCTCGGGCGGGCTGACGCGGTGGCGCTGGCCGAGCGGGCCAACGAGGCCGCGCCCAACCAGCCCGCGTTCATGGACACGCTGGCGATGCTGCTCTCGGCCAAAGGAGACCACGCGCGGGCCCTGGAGCTGCAGAAAAAAGCGCTGGCGCTGCAGCCCGACACGCCGCTGTTCAAGCTGAACCTGGCCAAAATTCATATCAAGGCGGG
>JAIFNE010000219.1 GCA_020047875.1 Hydrogenophaga sp. | reverse complement strand
CAATGCGTGCCGCGGGCCGTTAGCTCAGTTGGTTAGAGCAGAGGACTCATAATCCTTTGGTCGTTGGTTCAAGTCCAACACGGCCTACCAATAAATTTGGTTAGAAATCAACAGCTTATCGCTTGTGCTGTTGGCGCCATGGCTATTCACCATAGCCCCCGAGGTAACAGTTTCGGTACAGTGAACCGAAGGCACCTCATGGCGAGCATCATCAAGACCCCCTCCGGTACGTGGAAGGCCATCATTCGCAAGCATGGCTTCCCGACCACCATCAAAACGTTTCGCACGAAGCGCGACGCCGACGACTGGGCGCGCAGCACAGAAGACGACATGGTGCGCGGCCTTTACATCCGCAGGCAGTCGGCCGAACGCCTGACCATGGCCAAGGCACTGGAGCGCTACGCCAGCGAAGTGACGCCCACCAAGAAGCACTACACCCAGCTCGGCGAGCGCTCCCACATTGCAGCTTTGAAGGACTTTTTCGGCGCTTACTCCATGAGCGCCGTCGCGCCCGACCTGGTGGCCAAGTTTCGCGACAAGCGCCTGGCCGATGGAAAAGCCGCCAACACGGTGCGGCTTGACCTGGCGCTGCTGGGGCACCTCTACACCGTGGCCATGCGCGAGTGGGGCATTGGCCTTGTTTACAACCCGGTACGGCTGGTGCGCAAGCCCTCACCCGGCGCAGCCCGCGACCGGCGCCTGAACGACGGCGAGGAAGCCCGCTTGCTGGCCGCCGTGGCCGCGCACAGCAACCCCATGCTCAAGTGGATCGTGGCGCTGGCCATCGAGACCGGCATGCGCCGGTCTGAAATCACGTCGTTGAAGCTGGAACATGTGGACATGGAGCGCCGCATTGCCCGGCTGGTGGACACCAAGAACGGCGAACCACGCACCGTGCCACTCAGCCGCCGCGCCACCGAGGTGATGCGTGAATCCATCGCCAACCCGGCGCGACCCAGTGACACCCGGTTGATTTTCTTTGGCGAACCTGGGCGCGACGGTCAGCGCCGACCCTGGCAGTACGACCGTGTTTGGCGCCAGATTCTGGCCAAAGAGGGCTTCGAGAATTTCCACTTTCACGACCTGCGCCACGAAGCCGTGAGCCGCTTCGTCGAACGCGGTTTCAGCGACCAGGAGGTGTCCGCCATCAGCGGCCACAAGTCCATGCAAATGCTCAAGCGCTACACCCATTTGCGCACCGAAGACCTCGTGGCCAAGCTCGATCGGCTCTGAAATGCCCGACTGCATCAACGTGGAATAAACGCGTCAGCTTGCGCGGCCCTGCGGGGCCGTTTTGCTTGTGCCCATGCGGGTTTACGGCGGGTGGCCCGAAACCCTTCCAGCGTGATCAAAAGACCGAACCCTTGTTGTATGAGTTCCGTTCGGTTTTGGCCTGTTTTGCGAATCGCGCCACCTTGCGCAGACTTCGTTGCATTCCGGTGTTTTACCGGTCAGCAACGGAGCCGCCACCATGACCAAAGAAGAAGTTTTGACCAGCCGCTACGGCACCTTGATGACCTTGGTGCACCTCGCTCAAGAGCTGCACCGCTCGCCCGACGGGCTGCGCATCAGCCTGCGCAAAAACGACGGCTGGGCTGGCCAGATCAACCAGGCCAAGCGCCGGTTCGGGCGCCGGGTGTATTTCGACACCGCCAAGATTGCCGCCGTCATTGACGCGTCTGCGTGATGGGGCGCGGCGTCATGTCACCGCAACCAGCGTCCAGCGCGCAGGCTTTGATGAGCGAGCGATGGGTGCACGTGTTCCGCTCCATGATCGACGGCGGCGACGCCCAGCGTATGGGGCGCACAGCCTTCTTTGTCTACGTGGTGCTCAAGGCCTACACCGACATGCGCACCGGCGAAGCGCGCATCAGCATCGAAGCGCTGGCCGAAAAAACGGGTATGTCCACGCGCCAGGTGCTGCGCGCCATTCAGGTGCTGGTGGACTTGGGCTATGCCCGCAAGGAAAAGCGTGGCCGCTGCAACCGCTATGTGTTGCGCGAGATCCTGCCCATCGTTGACGAGAACGACCAGGTGATCTTGAAAGCCAGTTGGGACTACGCCGGGTTCGATGCGGCCGAGCGCATCGGCCAGATCAAAGAGGCCTTGCGCACGGGCGACGCGCTGAACCCGCAGCTCATCCACATCGAGCAGGTCAACGTGCAGATCAACCACCAGCCTGGCGGCGCCCAGATCAACGTGGGCACGCTGTGCGACGGCGCCCACCAGCAGCACCTTCAACGCGCGCTGGAGCGGCTGGTCAGCCAGTTGGTTTCTCACCATGCGGCATGAAAAAGGGCCAAGTTATGCACAGCCCGCGTTTCCATGACTGCCATGGGCGTCTTGTGTACAACTTGCATCGGTGCCATGGGTGTCACCGATAAGTGCCGAAAAGGTGACACCCATGGCGCACCATTTAGAAGAGAGTTTTTTAATACCAAGAGGCAAAAGACACGGCGCCCTCGCAGACCCGTTATCCACAGCGGAAGCGGGCGCCCCAAGTTCGGTGCCCGGCCATGCGCGCAGCCTGGCCGGGCTGGTTCGGGAGTACTTGCCCAGCATCGAGCAGCGCTTGCACTTCGGCTGGTACCGCCACCACCTGGCGGCAGAGCTGGCCGAGGCACTGGGTAGGCCGGTGCAGCTCGAAGCCTTTAAAAAAGCCCTGTGGCGCGCCAGAAAGGCCGCGCGGCTGCAACGCCCTGCAGAACCTGCGCAAAGCGTTCCTGAGCCTGTTTTGGTCAATCCTGAGCCTGTTGCTGAAACCAAGCCTCGCCCGGTTGTCCAGGCAGCAAGGCGAAGCCGCAGCGCTCTGCCCACCCGGCAGACCCTCACACGCCCCATGGGGTTTGACATGCAGGCGCTGCAAGGCAAGTCAGCGGACGACTTGGTGTGAACCCACCGGCCACGCAAACCGCAGCGCCCTGCGGGCTGAGAAAGTTTTCCCTGGCCTGTCCCGGGCGGGTTGTGGTGCGTTGCACGCGCAGGCCTGAATAGTCCGCGCCTTGTCCCCGGCCTGCTGATGTTTTGCTTAGCTTTTGCTGATCGCGCTCCAGCATCAGCAAACAGGGGACAAGCTGGGGACCCACGTTGTCCACCACCGCCACGAAACCGACAGCAAAACCGATTTAGTGGAACATAAAGAACGGCAGACGCTGGGTGTGGCCGATGGCCTGCAACGCCTTGCGGTGCAAGGCTTTTCAGTGTCTGCCGTGGAGCCGGTTTCGTCTGCCACCTGGCAGCCGCACAGCGGCGCCGGGTGGTTCAGCAAGAAGGGGACATTTCCCGCGTCACGAACGCGGGCAGTGGGTAAATTTCGGTGGATGTGTCCGCATAGCTGGGGCACGGGGCGGTGTCCCGCGCTGGTGCATCCAAGTCGGGTTTGGCCTCGCTTGGCACACGGTCGGCTTCAAGCTGCTGACTGGCTTGTTTCGGTGGCGGGTTGTTCATGGGTGTCCTCGTTGTGGCGCTGGTATGGGGCGAAGGTGCCGGGCCAACTGTGCACCAGGGTGCCCGCGCCATCGGCGAAAGTTCATTAGTTTGTTTGTTCGTTTCTTTGTTTGGTTTTCTTGATTTTTAAGTTAAAAAAAGTCGTATGATGTTTTTTATTGACGCAAATATCAAATGCAAACCCTCCAAGAACTCGGTGAAGCCGTCGCCGCGCGCCGAAAGCTGCTAGGCCTGAAACAAGGTGACGTAGCGGCCCAGGCGGGCGTGACGCCTGAATCCCTCTCGCGCTTCGAGCGCGGCAGGGGAGCCGAATTCGGCGCGCGCAAGCTGCTGGCCGTCCTGGCGGTGCTAGGCGCCGAGCTGGACGTGGTGGCCCAGGGCCAGGCCGGTAATTTGGACGAACTGCGCCGCGAGCGGGCGCAGCCCGCCGCAGGCCGGGGCGGTGGCCGTGGTGAAAAGGGCGCAGCCACTGGGGGAGCCCGGTGATGCAGTTGTCTGTGTATGTGCTGGGCCGCGAGGTAGCGACGCTGGAACAATCTGGCGACTTCAAGAGCGTGCTCACGTACCACCCCCAGGTGGCGGCAGACGACTTTGTATCGCTCACCATGCCGGTGCGCACAGAGAGCTATGTGTGGGACGACCAGCTCCCCCCAGTGCTGCAAATGAACCTGCCCGAGGGCTATTTGCTTCAGGTGCTGCAAGAGCAGTTCGGCCCCCACATCGGCGCCAGCCCGATCGCCTTGTTGTCGGTCATCGGCCGCAACATGGTCGGCCGCCTGCAAGTGGCCGCGCCCGGCGCCGAACTCAATGAACCGGCTAAGCCGGTTGAAGTGGCCGCGCTGCTGAAGGGCGACAACTCCGAAGCAGCCTTTGCTGCCCTGGTGCGCGAGCACGCCACCAGCGGCGTCTCGGGTGTAGTGCCCAAGTTTTTGGATGCGCAGTCCGAAGGCGGCTCGCCGCTGACCTTGCATCAAAAAGCCAGCCTGGTGACCCGCCGCCACATCATCAAAGGCTCCAGCGCCCAACTGCCGTTCGTAGCCCTGAACGAACACCTGTGCATGCAGGTGGCCAGCCGTGTGATGCCCACCGCCAAAACCGAGGTGTCAGACGACGGCCAGGCATTGGTGGTGCACCGCTTCGACGTGGATGAAAACGGCCAGCCCCACTGGGGCATGGAAGATTTCTGCAGTCTGCTGGGCCTGCGCCCCGCCGCCAAATACGACACCACCTGGGAGCGCATCGCCAAAGCCGTGCGCGACCACGTGCCCGGCGCGCAGCGGCTGGAAACCTACCGCCAGCTCGCCACCACCCTGCTGCTGACCTACGCACTTCGCAACGCCGACTGCCACGCCAAGAACATCGCCTTGCTCTACACCAGCCGGGCCGACGTTCACCTCTCCCCCGCTTGCGACATGCTCACCACCAGCGTCTACGCGGGCTTCCAGCACAACCCTCCGGGCATCGAGTTCATGGGCAAAAAGACCTGGGCGCCCGGCAAGAGTCTGCAGAAGTTCATCGCCGCCACCTTCGGCATCCAGCCCAAAGAGCAGCAACACATGGTGCAAGCCATCAGCGATGCGGTGGCCGACGTGGGCCCGCTGGTGCGTCAAGCCATGACCCAACACCCGGGCTTCGAAGACATTGGCAAACGCATGCTCATGGCCTGGTCCGAAGGCGTGCAGGGCCTGCGCGATCAGCGCGTGTACGCGGTGGGCGACTGGACACCCGGCGAAGCCTTTGAAGGCTTCTCACCGCCGCCGAAACAAAAAACCGAGTCCGAAAAAATTGGCCGTTCGCCCTTGCTGGGGCGACGATGAGCGCTACCCCCGTTTCCATGGCTGTCGCAGGCATACTTCGCTTACACCGCCGCCACATTTCTTTGAGAATGGGTACAGCACCCAGGGAAGGGTTGCCTTCACCATGACACCCGAAGCCAAAGCGCGCCAAACCATCGACGAAAAGCTCGCCGCCGCTGGCTGGGTGGTGCAAGACATGAAGGCGTTCAACCTGGGCGCCGCCCAAGGCGTCGCTGTGCGCGAATACCCCACCGACACCGGCCCTGCCGACTACGTGCTGTTCGTGGATCGCCAGGCTGTTGGCGTCATCGAAGCCAAGCGCAACGAAGCCGGCGAAAACCTCACCGCCACCGAAACCCAGACCGAGCGTTACGCCAACGCCACGCTCAAGTGGCGCAAAGACGCGCCGCCGCTGCCCTTCCTGTTTGAAAGCACGGGCGAGATCATCCGTTTCACCGACGGGCGCGACCCGGTGCCCCGTTCGCGCGAAATCTTCCACTTCTTCAAACCCGACACCCTGGCCGACTGGCTGGCCCAGCCCCCGCTGCCCAGCGGCGCCCCGTCCACCCTGCGCAGCCGCCTCGCGGAGCAGATGCCCGCGCTGCCAGAACGCAACCTGCGCGACTGCCAGATCAGTGCCGTCACCGGGCTGGAGAAGTCGCTCGCCCAGAGCAAACCGCGCGCCCTGGTGCACATGGCCACCGGCGCGGGCAAGACCTTTACGGCCATCACCTCGATCTACCGCTTGCTCAAGTTCGGCGGTGCCCAGCGCATCCTGTTTCTGGTGGACACGCGCAACCTCGGCAAACAGGCGCACCAGGAATTTATGGCCTACACGCCGCCCGACGACGGCCGCACCTTCACCGAGCTGTACAACGTCCAGCGCCTGGCCAGCCCCACCATCGACCAGGGCGCCAAGGTGTGCATCAGCACCATCCAGCGCATGTATTCCATCCTCAGTGGCGAGCCCATCGACGAGTCGGCCGAAGACGTGTCGCTGGCCGAGGTGCAGCAAACCGCCAAACAGGAAAAATTCGTCCGCTACAACCCGGCCGTGCCGGTCGAAAGCTTCGACTTCATCGTCATCGACGAATGCCACCGCAGCATCTACAACACCTGGAGGCAGGTGCTGGACTACTTTGACGCCAGCCTGATTGGCCTGACCGCCACGCCCGACAAGCGCACCTTCGGCTTCTTCAACGAAAACATCGTCGCCGAATACACCTACGAACAGTCGGTGGCCGATGGCGTAAACGTCGGCTACGACGTGTACGAGATCGTCACCGAAGTCACCCAGAAAGGCGCCGAACTCAAGGCCAAAGAATGGGTGGACCACCGGGACCGCCAGACCCGCAAAAAGCGCTGGAGCGAAACTGAGGAAGACGCCGCCTACACCGGCAGAGAGCTGGACCGCTCCGTGGTCAACCCCAGCCAGATCCGGCAGGTCATCCAGGCCATGAAGACCGCCGTGGAAACGCAGATCTTCCCCACCCGCCAGGAAACGCCCAAGACCCTGATCTTTGCCAAGACCGACAGCCACGCCGACGACATCATTCAGACCGTGCGCGAGGTCTACGGCCAGGGCAACGCCTTCTGCCGCAAGGTCACCTATAGCGAAAAAGACGCCGAGGGCGTACTGAGCAGCTTCCGCAACGACCACCACCCGCGCATCGCCGTCACCGTGGACATGATCGCCACCGGCACCGACGTCAAGCCGCTGGAGGTGCTGCTCTTCATGCGCGATGTCCGCAGCAAGGGCTACTACGAACAGATGAAGGGCCGAGGCGTGCGCAGCCTGGACGCGGATGGCCTCAAGCGCGTGAGCAACAGTGCTGATGGCGCCAAGACCCGCTTCGTGCTGATCGACGCCGTGGGTGTGGAGAAGAGCCTCAAGACCGAAAGCCGACCGCTGGAGAAGAAGCCCGGCGTGCCGCTGAAAGACCTGCTGCAAGGCGTGGCCATGGGCCACCGCGACGAGGACACCGTGCTCTCGCTGGCCAACCGCCTGGTGCGCCTGGCCAAGCAGCTGGACGACAAGGCCCAGGCCCGCATTGAAAAAGCCAGCGGCGGCGTGCCGGTGGCCGAGCTGGGCAAGGCCCTGATCGCCGCGCTCAACCCCGACGCCGTGGTGCAGACCGCGCTGGCCACCGCCCAGGCCATGGGCAAAACCGTCAACGAAGACCAGTTGCGGCCCGAGGAGTTGGAAGCCGCCCGCACCACCCGCGTGGCCGCTGCCTGCGCCCCGTTTGACCAGCCCGCCCTGCGCGACGAGATTGAAAACGCCCGCCGCGAGCGCGAGCAGATCATCGACCACATCAACCTCGACCAGGTCACCTTCAGTGGCTTCAGCGCGCAGGCCGAGGCTCAAGCCAATGCGGTCATCCAGACCTTTGCCAGCTACCTGCAGCAGCACAAAGACGAAATCGCCGCGCTCGGCTTCTTCTACCAGCAGCCCTACCAGCGCCGCGCACTCACCTTCGACATGATCGAAGACCTGCATCAACGCCTGGCCCGCCCGCCGCTGATGCTGACCACTGAGCGCCTGTGGAGCGCCTACGCCCGCGTGCAGGCCAGCCGCGTGAAGGGCACGGAGACGAAACGGCAACTGACCGACCTGGTCAGCCTGGTGCGCTTCGCACTGGGGCTGGACGGCGAGGGCGCAGAATTGCGCCCCTTTGCCGACGAAGTGGACAAGCGCTTCCAGGCCTGGATCTGGCGGCACAACGCCCAGCGTGGCACCGCGTTCACACCCGAGCAGACCGAATGGCTGCGCCTGATGAAAGACCACATCGCCAGCAGCTGCAGCATCGCCCGGGACGATTTTGATTACGCCGAACTGGCCGACAAAGGCGGGCTGCAGCGCGTGTGGCAGGTGTTTGGTGACGAACTGGATGGACTGATGGACGAGATGAATCGGGAGTTGGTGGCGTAATGGCTTTCACGATGACCGTCGCCGAACTGATCGATGCCGACACATCGGGTTTGCTCGCAAAGCACGCAACGTGGGAGCGGGTGTCGCTTGAAGCGGTCGCAGGGATATTGAATGGCGCGCCTTTCGACTCAACGCTATTCAGTACGACTGAGGGCATGCCGCTCGTGCGTATTCGAGATGTGACCACCGGCCAAACAAATACCCACTACACCGGGCCCTACGAGGACCTCTACCTTGTCAACCAAGGGGACCTATTGGTGGGTATGGATGGTGACTTCAACACAGGACTGTGGGGCTCCGAAGCAGCACTCTTGAACCAGCGAGTCTGCAAGCTGTCCCCCAATGAAAAGCACTACGACAAGCGGTTGCTGGCTTTTGCTCTACCGGGCTACCTGGCGGCAATCAACGCCAACACGCCGTCTGTGACGGTGAAGCACCTCTCGTCAAAGACCATTGGTGAGATCGGTCTTCCGCTGCCGCCGCGAGCAGAGCAAACCCGCATCATCGAAAAACTCGAGGAACTGCTCTCTGACCTCGATGCCGGCGTGGCCGAGCTGAAAGCCGCGTGGAAGAAGCTGGCGCAATACCGCCAGTCGCTGCTCAAGGCCGCCGTGGATGGCGCGCTCACCGCCGAGTGGCGGCAACAGCACCCACCCGCCGAGACGGGCGCGCAACTGCTGCAACGCATCCTCACCGAACGCCGCGCGCGCTGGGAAGCCAAACAACTCGCCAAGTTCCAGGAGCAAGGCAAGACCCCGCCCAAGGACTGGCAGAAGAAATACCCCGAGCCGGTGCAGCCCGACACCAGCGATTTGCCGGAGCTGCCGGAGGGGTGGGTGTGGGCGAGCGTGGATGCGCTGATTGATGATGGTCCACAAAACGGCCTCTATCTACCTGCGTCCCTGTACGGCAAGGGCATACCCATCTTGCGCATCGACGACTATCAGATCGGTTGGCATCGATCCCGATCAGCTCTGAACCTCGTCGACGCGGACGAGAAGACCGCCGAGATGTACGCCCTGAACTTGAGGGACCTCGTGATCAACCGCGTCAACAGCATGACGCACTTGGGCAAGTCGCTGTGCACCGGCGAGGCGATGGCTGGCGTACTTTTTGAGTCGAACATGATGCGACTGCGCCTGTCTGAACATGTCGCTGCGGACTATGTGACGTTTTATCTCGGCTCTGATCTTGGACGTGAACGTCTGACCAGCGATGCGAAATGGGCCGTCAATCAAGCGAGCATCAATCAGCAAGATGTGAAGAAGACCCCCGTTCCGTTTCCTTCACAAGTTGAACAGCAGCGAATCACTGAGTTGTTATCGATTCAGCACGAAGCGATGGAGCAGCAATTGACCGCGATTGGCATCGCGCTCAAACAATCCACCGCCCAACGCCAGAACATCCTGCGCGCCGCCTTCACCGGCCAGCTGGTGCCGCAAGACCCGGCCGACGAACCGGCCAGCGTGCTGCTGGAACGCATCCGCGCCGAACAGGCGGCGCGGGAGACCCCCAGAAAGGCGCGTGGACGCCCCGTTAAGGAGGCCGCATGAACGTCGGCGTTTTACTTGACGGGTACTTGACTGGAGGGGCTGGCGGTGGCCTTCAAGCCTTTAAAAATCAACGACTTGGCATGCGGTTCTTACTTGACGGGCACTTGACGGGGCGCCGACCAGCCCGTGACGGAGGGGATGGCTGTGCAGCGTGACGCCGACTATTTGCGCAGCCTGGTGTCTGAACTGGTGGCCTTGCCAGCGGAAACGGGCTGGGTGGAGTTCAAGCACAACAGGGCGGTGCCCCATGAAATGGGTGAATACATCAGCGCCCTGTCTAACACCGCTGCACTGCACGGGCGTGCCAAGGCCTATGTGGTGTGGGGGATAGAAGACGGCAGCCATCAGCTGGTGGGCACCACGTTCAACCCACTGGTTGAAAAAGTGGGCAATCAGGAGCTGGAGAGCTGGCTGTTGATTCAGCTGGAGCCCCGACTGAATTTTTCTTTCCACACCGTGTCGGTCAACGACTTGCCCGTGGTGGTGCTGGAGATGGATGCGGCGTTTCGCCACCCGGTCAAGTTCAAAGGAGCCGACTGGATTCGGGTGGGGTCTTACAAGAAGCGCCTGCACGAGTTCCCGGAAATGGAGCGTGCGCTGTGGCGCCAGCTGGATCAGACGCCGTTCGAGTTTCAGGTGGTGGCCGAAAAGCTGGATGCACAGGAGGTGCTGCGCCGACTCGACTACCCCAGTTACTTTCGCCTGCTGAACCTGCCTTTGCCCGATGGCCACGCAGCGTTGCTGCAGGCGCTGGCGGCTGACCGGCTGATTGAATGCATGGACAGCGGCCATTGGCGCATCTTCAACCTGGGCGCCTTGCTGTTGGCCCACCGCCTGGCCGACTTTGGCTCGCTGGGGCGCAAGGCCGTGCGGCTGGTGCGCTACCAAGGGGATGACCGTTTGCTCGCAGAGCCGGAGCCGCAGTTTTCAGCAGGTTACGCCGTGGTCTATGAGGCTTTGATCGGTGCCATTCATCAGCGTTTGGCGGGCAACGAGGTGATTGGCAAGGCGCTGCGCGCCGACGTTCGCATGTACCCCGATCTGGCCATTCGTGAGTTGGTGGCCAATGCCCTGATTCATCAGGACTTGGGTGTTTCGGGGTCTGGTCCTATGGTCGAAATCTTCAGCAACCGGCTGGAGGTGACCAATCCGGGCATTCCTTTGATGGATACGCAGCGGCTGCTGGACTGTCCGCCCCGGTCGCGCAACGAAGCTTTGGCGTCGCTCATGCGGCGCATGCAAATGTGTGAGGAGCGCGGCACGGGCGTTGACAAGGTGGTGCGCAGTTGCGAGTTGCATCAATTGCCCGCGCCGTCGTTTGACAAGGTGGAAGGTTCCACCCGAGCCACGCTGTACGCGCTGCGTCCGCTTACCCGCATGGACGCTGAAGACCGTATCCGCGCGGTGTACTGGCATGCTTGCCTGCGTCATGTGTGCGGTCAGCACACCCAAAACGCATCCATCCGTGAACGGTTCGGCATTGCCGATGGCAACAGTTCCATGGCGTCAAGACTGCTCAAGGACGCAGAAGCGGCCAAGGTCATTCGCGTATTTGATGCGAAGGCGGCCCCCAAGCAGCGCCGCTATGTGCCGTTCTGGGCGTGATTTTTACTTGACGGGTACTTGACTGGCTGCTTCGGCGGTATCCCATGGGTCTTTTGAAATCAAACACTTAGCGTTCCATTTTTACTTGCTGGGTATTTGACTGGCGTCCCCCAACACCATTGAGCTGTACGGATGAACACCTCCACCCTGGTCCAGAAAGTCTGGAACTTCTGCCACACCCTGCGCGACGACGGGGTGGGTTATGGCGACTACCTGGAGCAGTTGACCTATCTGCTGTTCCTGAAGCTGGCGCACGAGTACGCGCAACCGCCCTACAGCCGCCAGACCCAGATTCCCAAGGGCTATGACTGGCCCAGCCTGACGGCCCGGACCGGCGAGCCGCTGGAGTCGCACTACCTGGCGGTGCTGCACCAGCTAGGCGAAAAGCCCGGCATGCTGGGCGCGATCTTCTTCAAGGCGCAGAACAAGATCCAGGACCCGGCTAAGCTGGCGCGGCTGGTGCAGATGATCGACGCGGAGAGCTGGATCAGCCTGGGCGTGGACACCAAGGGCGACCTGTACGAAGGGCTGCTGCAGAAGAACGCGGAAGACACCAAGAGCGGCGCGGGGCAGTACTTCACGCCGCGTGTGCTGATCGACGCGATGGTGGCCTGTGTGCGGCCGGAGCCGATGAAGAGCATCGCCGACCCGGCCTGTGGCACGGGCGGCTTCTTTCTGGGCGCCTACAACTGGCTGACCCGCCCAGGCACCACGCTGAACAAGAGCCAGAAGGCGTTTCTGCGGGACGAGACTTTTCACGGCAACGAGATCGTGGCGAGCACGCGGCGCATGTGCCTGATGAACCTGTTCCTGCACAACATCGGCGAGTTGGACGGGGAGCCATCGATCGACCGGTCGGACGCGCTGATTGCCGAACCCAAGCGCAAGGTGGACTACGTGCTGGCCAATCCGCCGTTTGGCAAGAAGAGCAGCATGACCATCACCAACGAAGAGGGTGAGGAAGACCGGGAGGCGCTGACCTACCAGCGCCAGGACTTCTGGGAAACCACGTCGAACAAGCAACTGAACTTTCTGCAGCACATCGTGAGCATGCTCAAGGTGGACGGCAGGGCAGCGGTGGTACTACCGGACAATGTGCTGTTTGAAGGCGGCGCGGGCGAGAAGATCCGCCGCAAGCTGCTGGAGAACTGCGATGTGCACACCATCCTGCGGCTGCCCACGGGCATCTTCTACGCGCAGGGGGTGAAGGCGAACGTGGTGTTCTTCGACAACGCGCCCAAGGACGGGCGCGTACACACCAAGGGCGTGTGGTTCTACGACCTGCGCACCAACAAACACTTCACGCTCAAGACCCGGCCGCTGAAGCTGGACGACCTGCGCGACTTCATCGAGTGCTACCACCCGGAAAACCGGCACGTTCGCAAGGCGACGGAGCGTTTTCAGTTCTACAGCTATGAGGAGCTGATGGCGCGGGACAAGGCGAGCCTGGACATCTTCTGGCTCAAGGACGACAGCCTGGACAACCTGGCCGATCTGCCACCGCCCGATGTGTTGCAGCAGGAAATCATCGACCACCTGGAAGCGGCGCTGGCGGCGTTCCGGGATGTGGCGGTGGCACTGCCGCGATTTTCTGCAAAAGAGGGCCTGTGATAGGTCACAGACCTTTCAGCATGCAACCTGGGCGGTTCAGTCATTGTGCTTTTCGGTACACCTGCGGTACACCCGTCAGTTCGGGCGGGCTTCGCTCAGTTTCGCTAAGTTGTTGTCAGCCAACTACTTTCAGCTTTTCTAAGCTTCGCGCGGTTTCGGTACACTTCCCTCTGCAAGCGTTGTTCTACCGAAGCTCATAATCCTTTGGTCGTTGGTTCAAGTCCAACACGGCCTACCAAAAAAGTGGTGTAGAATTCTGGTTGGCTACGAACCAAGGGGTCGTGGGTTCAATTCCTGCCAGCCGCACCAACATAAAAACCCTGCAGTCCAAAGCTGCAGGGTTTTTTCTTGTCTGTTGCTTTTGTCTGACTCCAGTTCGGACGCTGCAGCGCAGGGATTGATCTGCGGTTTGGTCCGACTGGGCGCACGCCTTTCGATTCGGCGTTGTCCGGCGCGCTGCGCGGCCTCTTTTTAAAACTCCCCTCACGTTCAAAGCGACAAGGTCCTGCGGCGGGCCAGCGTTGCCGCTGCCTGAGTCAGTCGCCTGACGAAGCGCAGCCGTCCAGCGTGGCCCGGCGTCGGGTCTTGGTGGCGCAGCTTCATGGTCATTGAGCACGCTCAAGCGGTTCACCTCCCTTGCCGCCCAGACTGGGGTTTCTGTTGCACACCGCCACGTGAAGCGGCATGCCAAGCTGAATCCGCCATGACCACCCCGATTTCAAAACCTTCGCTGGCCGTGTCGGCCATCCCGTGGGTGGTGGTGCGGCTGGGTGGCCGGTCGAGGCAGGGTGGCTCTGGGGGTGGTGCACCGCTCGCAGGTGCCGGTTCTGCTGGTGAAGTGAGATGTCTGGTCGAAGGAGACGGTTGATGAAGAAAGTTCTGGTGGTGTATTACTCGCGCAGTGGCCTCACCGAGTTTGTGGCCCGGCAGATCGCGGCCCGATGCGACGCTGACATTGAGCGCATCGAAGACGGTCGCAGTCGCGAGGGTGTTCTGGGCTATCTGCGCTCGGTGCTGGAGGCGCTGGTGGGCTGGCGTCCCGAGATCCAGAAGGGGCGTTTGCGCTCCGCCGACTACGACCTGGTGATCGTGGGCACGCCGGTGTGGTTCTGGGGCGTGGCCAGCCCGGTTCGCAGCTGGGTGCTGCGCAACCGCCGCGCGCTGGACCATGTGGCCGTGTTCTGCACCTACGGCGGCTCTGGCCAAGCCAAAGCGCTGGACGACCTGGAGCACCTGTGCGGGCGCGCCGCGCTGGCGCGGCTGGCGCTGACCGAGGTCGCGGTTTCCCAATGCCCGGGCAACCCGGCGTTTCACCGCTTCCTGCTGGAACTCAAGCGGGTGCGCTCGGTGGCCATTTCATGGCTTCCCTTGCAGGGCCAGGCGGCTGCCTGAAATACCCCATGAAAGCCGCGCTGCTGCTCTTCCTGAGTCTTGCGGTAGGCGCGGCATCTGGCCAGCCGGTGGCAGCCGAGCGCAATGTGCAGGTGTTTGGTTGGTCCGTGCGGTCCACTGCGCCGGTGGCGGGCGATTTTTCTGCCCTGGGCGGGCGTGTGGTGGTGGACCACGCGGTGGCGGGCGACGCCCTGCTGCTGGGCGGCACGGTGGATGTGCGTGCCCCGGTGGGCGACGACCTGCGGGCCGCGGGTGGCGACGTGTCGTTGGAGGGCCGTGCCCAGCTGGCTGGGGGCGAGGTGCGGGTGGACGGCCGGGTGGACGGCTCGTTGCAGGTGCGCGCGCGCCGGCTGGTGCTCAACGGGTTGGTGGGCGGCAATGTGCAGGCGGCGGTGGAGCAGCTGGAGATCGGGCCGCAAGCCCGCGTGGGCGGTGGCTTGCGCCACACCGCTTCCAGCATCAAGCAAGACCCGGCCGCTGTGGTCGCCGGGCCACTGGAGCGGGTTGAGCGGCTGTTCGACGACGGCGCCCGCTGGGGCGGCGGCGAGCGCCATCCGATGCACGAGGGCCGGTGGCCGGCCATGGGCGGGTGGTGGCTGCTGGTGCCGCTGTCCATGGGATTGCTGGGTGTGCTGGCACTGGCTGTGGTGGTGCTGTTCGTGTTCCCCGGCTTCGCCGCTCAGGCCGCGCGCCAGATCGAAACCACGCCCTGGCGCGCCCTGGGCCTGGGTGCCTTGCTCTTGCTGGCGGTGCCGGTGCTGGCGGTGTTGCTGCTGTTCACGCTGCTGGGCATTCCGCTGGGCCTGCTGGTGATGGCCTTGTACCCGCCGCTGTTGCTGCTGGGCTGGCTGATCGGTGCCCTGTTTGTTGCGCGCTGGCTGGCTGCGCGCGCCT
>JAIFNE010000181.1 GCA_020047875.1 Hydrogenophaga sp. | reverse complement strand
GGCCCCTCAAACTGGCTCGCCCAGAAAGCCACCTCTGCCCCGTTGGCCACATCGTGCGGTTGCAGGCGCTGCCAGGCCACCCCGGCGCCGGCAAGTGCCGCGGCGCCGGCCACACCGCCCATCAGCCAATGGCGCCGGTTCATGGCAACTCCTCTGACAACGTGGCCGCCAGCAGCCCACGCACCGCCGCCGTGTCCCCGCGCGGTTTGCGCCCCTGCCGGTCGGCCTTGAGCGCACCGCGCACGTCGTCCAGGTCGTACACCATCAGATGCACCAGCACCCACTCTCCCAGTGCATCGCAGCGCTCGCGCACGGTCAGCGCCGGCACCGGCTCGCCGCGCCATCCATTCACCTCACCGGGGTGGTAGTCGACTCGACGGTCCAGCAGCGTCCACTCCGCCGCTTTGGGGTCGTCGCAGAACAGCTGCAGATACACGTCGCTGTGGCGGGTGGCGGTGCCATGCCACACGGCGCCACCCAGGTGCGGGCGAAACGCAGCCATGTGCTCCATCCAGGTCAAGGCCATGGCGCGCAGGGCAGCCAGTTCGGCTGGCTGTGTGTCACCGCAGAACAGGGCGATGTGCTCGCGAACCGCCGCATCAATCGCCGCGTTGTCGGGCAGCGCGGTGCGCGGGGGCAGGCCCAGCTGCTTGACCGCCCGCCGCTTGGCGCTGGCGTATTCCATGCCGTCTTCCACCACCAGGCGCGCCGTCACCTGGGCCAGCTCATCGGCGGCAGTGTCTCGAAACGTTTCCATGGGCAGATTGTGCCCCCGCCGCTTTTGCCCCGTCCGGCGCACTGGCATCGCCTCGGCAGCAGGCCAGCCAACCGGATGACCAGCACCCTAAAATCCTGCGATGCACATACACATACTGGGAATTTGCGGCACCTTCATGGGTGGGCTTGCCGCGCTGGCACGCGAGGCGGGGCACCGGGTGACGGGTTGCGACGCAGGCGTGTATCCGCCCATGAGCGACCAGCTGCGTGCGCTGGGCATCGATCTGATCGAGGGCTTCGACGCCGCGCAGCTGGCGCTGAAGCCCGACATGTTTGTGGTGGGCAACGTGGTGAGCCGCGCACGTTTGCCCGATGGGACGCCGAAATTCCCGTTGATGGAGGCGATTCTGGATGCAGGTGCGCCCTACACCAGCGGCCCGCAGTGGCTGGCCGAACACGTGCTGCAGGGGCGCCACGTGCTGGCGGTCGCGGGCACCCACGGCAAGACCACCACCACGGCCATGCTCGCCTGGATTCTCGAATGCGCGGGCCTGGCGCCGGGCTTTCTGATTGGTGGCGTACCCGTGAACTTCGGTGTGTCCGCAAGGCTCGGCGGCAGCGACCCGCGCAGCGGCAAAGCGTGGGGGCCGGGATTCGCCGCCGGGCCGCCCCAAGGCGAATCAGCCCCCTCGGGGGGCAGCGACCCGCGCAGCGGCGGAGCGTGGGGGCCTGTCTTCGTGATTGAAGCGGACGAATACGACACCGCCTTCTTCGACAAGCGCAGCAAGTTCGTGCACTACCGGCCGCGCACCGCGATCCTGAACAACCTGGAATTCGATCACGCGGACATTTTTGACGACCTGGCCGCCATCGAACGCCAGTTCCACCATTTGGTGCGCACCGTGCCCGCGAGCGGCCGGGTGGTGGTCAACGGGCTGGAAGATGCGCTGGAGCGGGTGCTGCACCAAGGTTTGTGGAGCGAGGTGCGAAGCTTCGGCGCGGCGGTGAGCGATTTCACCGCCCGGGGCGAGCCGCATGCATTTGAGGTCCTGCAACGCGGCCAGCCGGTGGCGCGCGTGGAATGGGCGCTGTCGGGGGTGCACAACCAGCTCAATGCGCTGGCCGCCATCGCCGCGGCCGAGCATGTGGGCGTTGCGCCCGCCGCGGCCGCCAAGGCACTGGCCAGTTTCGACAACGTACGCCGGCGCATGGAGCTGCGCGGCTCGGTGCCGCGAGCTGGCGGCTCGATCACGGTCTACGACGACTTCGCGCACCACCCCACCGCCATCCGCACCACGCTCGACGGCCTGCGGCGCCAGCTGGATCAGCCCGCCGGAGCCGGCGGGCGCATCCTGGCGGTGTTCGAGCCGCGCAGCAACACCATGAAGCTGGGCACCATGAAGGCGCAGCTGCCGTGGAGCCTGGAGGCGGCTGATCTGGCCTTTTGCCACAGCGGCGGACTCGACTGGGACGCCACCGGGGCGCTGGCTTCGATGGGCGAGCGCGCCCAGGTGGCCAACAGCATCGACACCCTGGTGGCCCTGGTGGCGCAGGCGGCGCGCGCGGGTGATCACATTGTGTGCATGAGCAACGGCGGGTTTGGCGGTATCCACGCCAAGCTGCTCAGCGCGCTGGCCGCTCGCTGAATCCGGGCAACGGTCAGTAGCCCACCGACCTGCTGGCCAGGTCGACCCGCACCACAGGCTTCGCCAAGGCGGCGCTCACCGCCCGCGCATACGACAGGGCCCACGCCCGGTGCTCGGCATCGCGAAACCGCGGCTCGCCGGCGCTCTGGGCTACCACCAATGCCTTGTCGGCGGTGAGCACCTTGCCGGTGAGCCGGATCGGCTCACATTCGAGGACGGTGAACTGTTCATCAAGCCACGCACGGGCTTGCTCGTGGGGCATGGGCTGCACCTCTTCGAGATCGAAGCGGTAGCTGGACTGCTCGCTCCAGCTGACGGTGACTTGGCTGCGCATGGAAGGGCTCCTTCAGGCTCGACCGGCGGGGGCGCGGTCCACAGGATATTGTGCCGCCGGGCAGCGGGTTCACCCACCGCCCGGCGCGGTTGCTGGTGTGTGTCAGCGCTGGCGGGCGCGACTGACCGCCTGCGACAGCATGGCCAGCGCCTGCTCGGAATCGTTCCAGCCGAGGCAGGCATCGGTGATGCTCTGGCCGTAGGCGAGCTGGGCCACAAGGTCTTTACCCGGCGTGAATTTCTGCGCACCGGCTTCAATGTGGCTCTCGATCATCAGGCCGAACACGCTGCGCGACCCACCCTCGATCTGGCTGGCCACATCGCGCGCCACGTCGAGCTGCTTCTCGTGCTGCTTGCTGCTGTTGGCGTGGCTGCAATCGACCATCAGGCGCGGCGGGAGGTGGGCCGCCTGCAGTTCCTTCACCGCGGCGGCCACGTGGACAGCGTCGTAGTTGGGCGCTTTGCCCCCGCGCAAAATCACGTGGCAGTCCGGATTGCCCTGGGTCTGCACCACCGCCACCTGGCCGTTCTTGTGCACCGACAAAAAGTGGTGACCGCGCGCGGCGGCCTGAATCGCGTCGGTGGCAATTTTGATGTTGCCATCGGTCCCGTTCTTGAATCCAATCGGCGCCGACAGGCCCGATGCCAGCTCGCGGTGCACCTGGCTCTCGGTGGTGCGCGCGCCAATCGCGCCCCAGCTGATGAGATCGCCGATGTACTGCGGTGAAATCACGTCGAGGAACTCGCTGCCGGCTGGCAGGCCCAGGCGGTTGATATCAATCAGCAGCTGGCGCGCGATGCGCAAGCCCTCGTCGATGCGGTAGCTCTCGTCGAGGTAGGGATCGTTGATCAGCCCCTTCCAGCCCACCGTGGTGCGTGGCTTCTCAAAATACACCCGCATCACGATCTCCAGCGTGTCGGCGTAACGCTCGCGCAGCGGCTGCAGGCGGCGCGCGTAGTCGAGCGCAGCCGCCGGGTCGTGAATGGAGCATGGGCCGATCACCACCAGCAGGCGGTCGTCCTCGCCATGCACGATCTGGTGGATACGCTGGCGGGTGCGACTGATCAAGGCCTCCACCGGCGTGCCGCCGATGGGGAAGAAACGGATCAGATGTTCGGGGGGCGGAAGCACGGTGATGTCCTTGATGCGTTCGTCATCGGTCTGGCTGGTCTTGTCGATGGGACGAACATGCCAGGCATCGGTGCTGGCGGGACGGGTGTTGGCATTCATCGCGGGGCTCCTGAAAAAGTCATGGGTAAAGTGAAAGACGGGGCAACAACAGACCAAAAAAAACCGCCGGGCTGAGGGCGCCGGCGGTTTGATCGAGATTCGGTGAAACGCTTACAGCATCGCCTCTCGTCCGCCTGGGACCGAGAACCAAAACTCAAAAGCAAAGCTGCTCTGCGTGTTCATAGAGAAGCAATGTAGCACAGGGCAGATGACAGTCCACTAACGCTGCACTCACGCCAGCCAGCCGAGCAAGTGCAAGACCCAGCCGGTCAGGCCGCTGCACAGGATGACGCGCACCACCCCCTGCCCGCCCACCACCAGCGCCCAGGTGGCCGCGCAGGCGATCAGCAGCGCCAGCGGGTCGAGCGCGCGCCACAGCCCAGCGGCCATGCCCTCGGGAAACAGCACATGGGTGAGGAAAAACAAGGCCAGACTGGCGATCACACCCACCACCGCCGCGGTGATCGCGGTCAGTGGTGCGGTGAACGCCAGCTTGCCGTGGGTGCTTTCTACCAGCGGTCCACCGGCCAAAATGAACACGAACGACGGCAGAAAGGTGAACCAGGTCACCACGCAGGCGGCCAGCGCTGCGCCAAGAAACAGGTGATCGGGTCCAAGCACCTGCTGGCCCCAGCCACCCAGAAAACCCACAAACGCCACCACCATGATCAGCGGCCCGGGTGTGGTCTCGCCCAGCGCCAGGCCATCGAGCATCTGGGGAGCGAGCAGCCAGCCGTGCTCCACCACCGCCCCCTGATACACGTAGGGCAACACCGCGTAGGCACCGCCGAAGGTGAGCAGCGCGGCCTTGGTGAAAAACCGGGCCATGGTGGCCAGCGTGCCGTCCCAACCGTGCCAGAGCACCAGCGCCGCCATGGGCAACAACCAGAGCGCTGCGCCAACCGCCAGCACCCGCAGCAGGCGAGAGCGGGAAAAGCGGGTGTGGGCTGGCGCGGGCATGCCGTCGTGAATCAGCGCGGGCGCCCGCTCCGCGGCCGCGGCCACCGCAACCGGCTGGGCGACTGGTGGCGTGAACTGCGCCGGCGCCACACGCCCGCCGATCCAGCCCAGGGCAGCGGCGGTCAACACCACCGCCGGGAACGGGATCGCCAGGCCATACAGCGCCACAAAACTGGCCAGCGCAATGGCCCACAGCACCGGCGACTGGCGGGGGTGGCGCAGCGTCTTGCCCCCAATGCGCAGCAGCGCGTGCAGCACGATGGCGGCCACCGCCGGCTTGATACCCCAGAGCACCGCAGCCACCCCGGCAACCTGCCCGTAGACCAGATAGATCCAGCTGAGTGCGATCAGCAGCAGCAACGAGGGCAGCACAAACAGCACGCCGGCAGCGATGCCGCCCCAGGTGCGGTGCAGCAGCCAGCCGATGTAGGTGGCGAGCTGCTGGGCCTCGGGGCCTGGCAGCACCATGCAGTAGTTCAGCGCATGCAGAAAGCGCTGCTCACTGATCCAGCGCTTCTCTTCCACCAGCTCGCGGTGCATCACGGCAATCTGTCCGGCCGGGCCACCGAAGCTGATGAACCCCAGCTTGAGCCAGAAACGCAGCGCCACCGAAAAACTGACAGCGCCCGCTTGCATCACGAAGCGACGCGCGTGGCGAGGTGCAGACGCCTCAGGCGGTACCGCCGACCGTCAGGCCGTCGATACGCAGGGTGGGCTGGCCCACGCCCACCGGCACGCTCTGGCCTTCCTTGCCGCAGGTACCCACGCCGCTGTCCAGCCGCATGTCGTTGCCGATCATGCTGACGCGGGTCAGGGCATCGGGGCCATTGCCCACCAGGGTAGCGCCTTTCACCGGGTACTGAATCTGCCCGTTTTCCACCCAGTAAGCCTGGCTGGCCGAAAACACGAATTTCCCCGAGGTGATGTCGACCTGGCCGCCGCCAAAGTTGGTGGCGTAGAGGCCCTTCTTGATGCTGGCGACGATTTCTTCGGGCGCCTTGTCACCGCCGAGCATGTAGGTGTTGGTCATCCGCGGCATCGGCACATGGGCATAGCTCTCGCGCCGGCCGTTGCCGGTGGGCTTGACGCCCATCAGGCGCGCGTTCATCGAGTCCTGGATGTAACCGCGCAGAATGCCATCTTCAATCAGCACGTTGCGCTGCGAGGGGTGGCCTTCGTCGTCCACATTGAGGGAGCCGCGGCGGTCGGCGATCGTGCCGTCGTCCAGCACGGTCACGCCCTTGGCCGCCACCCGCTTGCCGATCTTGCCGGCGAAGGCGCTGGAGCCCTTGCGGTTGAAGTCGCCCTCCAGGCCATGGCCTACCGCTTCGTGCAGCAAGATGCCGGGCCAGCCCGAGCCGAGCACCACCACCATTTCGCCTGCCGGCGCGGGCCGCGCGTCGAGGTTGGTCAGCGCATTGGACACCGCCTCATCCACATAGGTCTGCACCATGGCATCGTCGAAATAGGCCAGCCCGAAACGCCCACCGCCGCCCGACGAACCCACCTCGCGGCGGCCCTTCTGCTCGGCGATCACCGTGACCGAAAGGCGAATCAGCGGCCGCACGTCGGCTGCCATGGTGCCGTCGGCACGGGCCACCAGCACCACGTCGTGTTCTGCAGCCAGCCCCGCCATCACCTGCACCACGCGCGGGTCTTTGGCTTTGGCGAGCTTTTCCACCCGCTCCAGCAGCGCCACCTTGGCACTGCTGTCCAGCGTGGCGATCGGGTCCAGACCCGGGTACAGCGAGCGCGATTTCGAAATTTTGGCAGCGGGCGTGCGGCGAACGCGCCGGCTCTGACCCTGGCCAGAGATGGTGCGCACGGTGTGCGCCGCGTCAATCAGGGAGTTCCACGACAGATCGTCTGAATAGGCGAAAGCGGTCTTTTCGCCACTGACCGCGCGCACCCCGACGCCCTGGTCGATGCTGAAACTGCCGGTCTTGACGATGCCCTCCTCCAGGCTCCAGCCCTCGCTGCGGGTGGTCTGGAAATAGAGGTCCGCGTCGTCGACACCGTGCGACATGATTTCGCCGAGCGCGCGCTGTAAGTGGGTGGGCGTGAGGCCAAACGGGTCCAGCAGCAGGGTCTGGGCGTTGGCAAGACGGGCGATGGTGGGTTCACGAGCAATCATCGGCACATTGTAGGCAGGCCGAGATGCCAACGCGGACGACCCAGGCATGGGCAGTGCCGCGGCCCAGTGCGCGACAGAACTGGCCACCTCAGCAGCGCAAACGGGTCTGCAGCTCCCCGGAATCGATCAGGCGCTGCAGCTCGTCAGCACCCCCCACCAGCACGCCCCGGACAAACACCATGGGAAAGGTGGGCCAGCCGGTCCACATCTTCAGCGCATTGCGACGGCGCCACTGCGACAGATAGCCGCCGTAGCCCCGGTATTCATGGGGCACCGCCGCCCGATCCAGCGCCTTGCGGGCACGGGCCACAAACGGGTTACGCGCCATCCCCAGAACGACCACCGCATGCTGCGCCACAGCGGCCTGCGCCTCGCCGAGCACGTCGCTGTGCAGCGAGGCAATTTTTTGCTGAATGGCCGGGTGAATGGCGGCTTCGTCAAGGATGGGGCGTGGCATAGGCGACTTTCTGAGGATGAATGAAATCCCAAGCCTACGCCAGTTGGCAGCGGCCGGGCCCACCGGGTGGGCCGCGTTGGCCACACAGCCAGTGCGCAACGATCTGGTGGGGCTGGCCAGCGAGGGGCATGGAACCAAAACATTGGCACTCACTCACAGAGAGTGCTAACATTTTGCTGAGATTTCTATTTGGAGGCGTCACCGTATGTCCGCAACCCTTGCCAATCCCAGTCTTGCATCCGCCAACCTGGCGGTGGTCAGTCCCTGGGCGAGCCGCTCGCTGACCCTGCCACCGCTGGGCAATCTGGATGCCTACATTTCCGCCGTCAACCGCATGCCGCTCCTGACGCTGGACGAAGAGCAGAGCGCCGCCCGGCGCCTGCGCGACGACCACGACATCGAGGCCGCCGGCCAGTTGGTGATGTCGCATCTGCGGCTGGTGGTGTCGATCGCCCGGCAGTACCTGGGTTACGGCCTGCCCCACGGCGACCTGATTCAGGAAGGCAACGTGGGCCTGATGAAGGCCGTGAAGCGCTTTGACCCCGAGCAGGGCGTGCGTCTGGTGAGCTACGCCATGCACTGGATCAAGGCCGAGATCCACGAATACATCCTGAAAAACTGGCGCATGGTCAAGGTGGCTACCACCAAGGCGCAGCGCAAGCTGTTCTTCAACCTGCGGTCGCGCAAGCAAAGCTTCCGGGCCGAAGCGCGGGACGGCGATACCCACCGCGAGGTGCTGTCGGATAGCGAGGTCGGCGTGATGGCGCGGGAGTTGCGCGTGAAACCCGAAGAGGTGCGGGAAATGGAGACCCGGCTTTCTGGCGGTGACGTGGTGCTGGACCCGGCACCGGACGACGACGGCGAGAACGCCTTTGGCCCGATCGCCTACCTGGCCGACGTGAACCACGAGCCCACCGCGGTGCTGGAAAGCGCCGAGCGCGACCACCTGGCCACCGAGGGCGTGGCGCGCGCCATGAATGAACTGGACGACCGCTCGCGCCGCATCGTGACCGAGCGCTGGCTCAAGGTGAACGACGACGGATCGGGCGGCATGACGCTGCACGAGCTGGCGGCCGAATACGGCGTGAGCGCCGAGCGGGTGCGTCAGATCGAGGTGGCGGCGATGAAGAAAATGCGCAAGGCCTTGATCGAATTCGCATAAGCGCGAACGCCGCCCAAAAACAAAACCGCCCTTGGGCGGTTTTGTTTCTTCAGGCGACAAAAAAGAGCCGCGAACCAGAGGGGAAGCCCAGCCAGGATGCGGCGGAACCGGCTTTGCCGGGCCGCACCGCATCGCCCGGTGACGCCGACAGGCGGCGCGGGGGGGGTCAATGCTCGCGGCGCAGCGCGGGGAACAGAATCACATCGCGGATGCTGGGGCTATCGGTCAGCAACATCATCAGGCGGTCGATGCCAATGCCGCAGCCGCCGGCTGGCGGCATGCCGTACTCCAGGGCGCGGATGAAATCGGCGTCGAAGTGCATGGCTTCGTCGTCGCCACCGTCCTTGCTGGCCACCTGGGCATGAAAGCGTGCGGCCTGGTCTTCGGCATCGTTCAGCTCGGAGAAGGCGTTGCCGAACTCGCGACCGGTGATGTACAGCTCGAAGCGCTCGGTGATCTCGGGCTGCTGGTCATTGGCCCGCGCCAGCGGCGAGATCTCGGTGGGGTGATCCATGATGAAGGTGGGATTCCACAGCTTCTCTTCGACCATCTCTTCAAAATACAGCACCTGCAGGCTGGCCAGACTGCGCCGGCTCAGCTGGTGCTTGGCCTCGCTCAGGCCGAGCTTGCGCAGTTGCGAAATCAGCCAGTCTGACGCATCCACCTGCTCACCGGCGTCGGTGTATTTCAGGATGGCCTGGCGGATGGTGAGGCGCTCGAACGGCGACATCACATCCACCGACTGGCCGCTGTAGGTGAGCGGCGTGTCGCCGTGCACCTGGCGTACCAAATGACGGATCAGTTGCTCGTTGAAGTCCATCAAGTCCTGGTAGTTCCAGTACGCCGCGTAGAACTCCATCATGGTGAACTCGGGGTTGTGGCGAACGCTGATGCCTTCGTTGCGGAAGTTGCGGTTGATCTCAAACACGCGATCAAAGCCGCCCACCAGCAGGCGCTTGAGGTACAGCTCAGGCGCAATGCGCAGGAACATCTGCTGATCCAGCGCGTTGTGGTGGGTCTCGAACGGCCGCGCATTGGCACCACCAGGAATGGGGTGCAGCATGGGCGTTTCCACCTCCAGGAAACCGTGGCTGACCATGAATTCCCGCAGGCAGGCCAGCGCCTGGCTCCGGACCACGAAGCGCCGGCGCGTGGTCTCGTCGGTCATCAGGTCGACATAGCGCTGGCGGTATTTCACCTCCTGGTCATGCAGCCCGTGGAACTTGTCAGGCAGGGGGCGCAGGCTTTTGGTGAGCAGACGGATGCTGTCGGCGTGAATGGTGAGCTCGCCTTTGCCGGTGCGAAACAACACCCCCTCGGCGGCCACGATGTCGCCCAGATCCCAGTGCTTGAAGACAGCATGAACGTCTTCACCCACGCTCTCGTTGTTCAGGTAGATCTGGATGCGCCCGCCGCTCTCGCCCAGCGATGCGTCTTGCAGCGTGGCGAAGCTGGCCTTGCCCATCACGCGCTTGAGCATCATGCGGCCCGCCACACTGGCCCGCACCGGGCTCGCCTCCAGAGCCTCCTTGGTGGTCTGGCCATGGCGCGCAAACAGCTCGGCGGCCTTGTCCGCGGGCTTGAAGTCGTTCGGGAAAGCCACAGCGCCGCCCTGGCGCTGTGTCTCACGCAGGGTCTTGAGCTTTTCACGCCGCTCCAGAATGAGCTGGTTCTCGTCGACAGCAACGGTCGGGGCACTGGGCGTGTGAGCTTGGGTCATGGTTCAGACAAGAAAAAATCGGGCTGCACCAAAAAGTGCAACCCGACATTGTAATTTCCGCCCGAAGAGCGGCTGAGGGTCGACGGGCAGCGCAGCGGCTGCCTGCCGGTGGCTCGCTTCAATGACCCAGGTAGGCCTCGCGCACCTTCGGATCAGTCAACAGGTCTTTGCCGGCTCCCGTCATGGTGATCTCGCCCGAATCCATCACGTAGCCGCGGTCAGCAATCTGCAGTGCGCGCTGGGCGTTCTGCTCGACCAGCAACACCGTCACGCCCTGCTTGGACACATCACTGACCACCTCAAAAATCTTGTCGACCATGATCGGCGACAAACCCATGGAGGGTTCATCCAGCAGCAGCACCTTGGGGCGACTCATCAGCGCACGCGCCATCGCCAGCATCTGCTGCTCACCGCCACTCATCGTGCCCGCGAGCTGGTCTTTTCGCTCACGAAGGCGGGGAAAGATGCCAAACATGCGCTCCATGTCGGCGGCAATGCCGTCCTTGTCGGTGCGGATGTAAGCGCCCATCTGGAGGTTTTCGATGATGGTCATCCGGGTGAAAACACCGCGACCTTCGGGCACCATGGCCAGGCCCTGCTTGACCATGTCCCAGGCACCACGGCCCTTGATGCTCTGACCGAGATACTCGATGTTGCCGCTCTCGAACGGCAGCGAGCCGGTCACCGCCTTCATGGTGGTGGTCTTGCCAGCACCGTTGGAGCCGATCAGGGAGATCAGCTCCCCCTCGCGCACCTCCAGGTCAATGCCCTTGACGGCCTTGATGCCGCCATACGATACCTTCAGGCCAGTGATTTTGAGTAATGTGGTTGCCATATCATTTTTCCATCATCGTTGCAATCGACAACCTGTCCGGAGTCAGTGTCTCGACCCAGGATGCCGCGGAACTGGCTTCGCCAGGCCGCCAGCATCGCCCCCTTGAGGGGGTGACGCGCTGCAAGCGCGGCGCGGGGGTGGACCAATTCAGCCTCCGCCGGTGCCCAGATAAGCCTCGATCACCTTGGGATCGCGCTGCACCTCGGCCGGCGTACCTGACGAGAGCTGCTTGCCGTAGTCGAGCACAGTGACCCGGTCACACAGGCCCATCACCAGTTTCACGTCGTGCTCGATCAACAAAATGGTGCGATTGTCCTTGCGAATCTGGTCGATCAGACCGCGTAGCAGCAGCTTCTCGGTGGCGTTCATGCCCGCGGCGGGCTCGTCCAGCGCAATCAGTTGCGGGTCGGTGGCCAGGGCACGCGCGATTTCCAGCCGGCGCTGGTCGCCGTAGCTCAGGGTGCGCGATTTGTAGTCGGCCAGCTTGCCGATGCCCACGTAGTCCAGCAGTTCCTGGGCGCGCTCCGCAATCTCTTTTTCCTCCCGCTTGAACCCGCTGGAGCGGAACACCGCGCCCAGCAAGCCGGAGCGGGTGCGCACGTGGCGACCGACCATCACATTTTCCAGCGCGGTCATCTCGGCAAACAGCCGGATGTTCTGGAAGGTACGGGCGATGCCGGCCCGAGCTACCTCGTGCACCGCGTTGGGTGTGTAAGGCTTGCCGGCGAGTTCGAAGGTACCGCTGTCCGGCGTGTACAGCCCCGTCAACACGTTGAAGAAGGTGGTCTTGCCGGCGCCGTTGGGTCCGATCAGGCCATAGACCTGACCGCGCTGGATTTCAATCCCCACGTCGCTCAGGGCTTGCAGGCCGCCGAACCGTTTGGATACGTTGGCCACTTTGAGGATGGTTTCTGCCATGGTCAGCTTCCGTTCATTTCGCGAGCGATTTGCCGTGTTCCGGCGAAGGCCACAGGCCCTTGGGACGCAGCAACATCACCACCACCATGGCCAGCGCAATCAGCAGCTGACGCAGGATCTCGGGCGCCAGACGGCCGTCGGTGAGCTCGGTGAGCGGGCCTGCCACGTGCCGCAGCAGCTCCGGCAGACCAGCCAGCAGCAGGGCACCCAGGATCACGCCGGGAATATGGCCCAGGCCACCGAGCACCACCATGGCCACCACCATCACCGACTCCATCAGGATGAACGACTCCGGGTAGACGCCACGCATGAACGAGGCAAACAGCACGCCCGACACACCGCCGAACACGGCGCTCGTACCAAACGCAGCCAGCTTGAGGTTGCGGGTGTTCAGGCCCATGGCCTTCGCGGCGATTTCGTCTTCCCGAATCGCCATCCAGGCGCGGCCAATGCGCGAGTCCTGCAGACGGTGAGCGATCACGATCGCCATCAGAACGAAGAAAAGGATCAGGTAGTAATAGAGCGTGACCGACTCAAAGGTGAATCGCCAGTCGCCCAGCTCCACCGTCAGCCGCTGGCTCATGCTGTGGCCGAACACCGTCACCGCGTCCACGTTGCTGATGCCCTTGGGCCCGTTGGTGATGTTGATCGGGCGGTCCAGGTTGAGCATGAAAATGCGCACGATCTCGCCAAAGCCGAGCGTCACGATGGCCAGGTAGTCGCCGCGCAGCTTCAGTACCGGAGCGCCCAGGATCAGTCCGGTGATGCCGGCCAAGATGCCGGCGACGAACATCACGATCCAGAAATTCATGTGCAGGCCATTGGGGAAATGGGCTGCCAAAAAGGCGAAGGTGTCGGTGAGGTGCGGCGACGCCAGCAGGGCGTACAGGTAGGCGCCTACCGCGAAGAAGGCGATGAACCCCAGGTCGAGCAGACCAGCGTAGCCCACCACAATGTTCAGGCCCAGCGCCAGCAGCACATACAGCAGCGCCATGTCGACGATGCGCACCCAGGAGTTGCTACCGGTGGACTGCAGGATCAGCGGCAGCGCGAGCAGCGCGATCGCCACCAGCAGGTAGGTGACGAACTTTCCGGCTTTTGTTTTCATCATGGTCGTTCTCCTGTGCGTCAAGCGCGGTCGGCGACGCGCTCACCCAGCAAGCCCGAGGGCCG
Source organism: Hydrogenophaga sp. (assembly GCA_020047875.1). Lineage (GTDB taxonomy): Bacteria > Pseudomonadota > Gammaproteobacteria > Burkholderiales > Burkholderiaceae_C > Hydrogenophaga. Next base: position 90 of record JAIFNE010000181.1, on the reverse strand, counting down.
CAGCGTCAGCACCAGCGCCAGCACGATGAAGGCAAAAATGTCTTGGTACTGGCTGCCCAGGAATCCCCCGGTGAGCTTGCCCAGATAGCC
>JAIFNE010000048.1 GCA_020047875.1 Hydrogenophaga sp. | reverse complement strand
ATCGACGGTTTGCTGGCGTTTTCCCGCCTGGGCCGCGCGGCCGTCACGATGGCGCCGGTGAACATGGCCCAGCTGGTCGACACCGTGGTGGCCCAGCTGGCACACGACACCGGGGGGCGCATCATCGACTGGGTGGTGGCGCCAGACCTGCCCATGGTCGAGGGCGACGCCCTGTTGCTGCGTGAGGTCTGGGCCAACCTGCTGGGCAATGCCCACAAATACACCCGGCCGCGCGAGCGGGCGCGCATTGAGATCGGCTGGTCGGTGGATCCGGATGTGGGCTACACCTTCTTTGTGCGTGACAATGGAGTCGGCTTTGACACAAAATACTCGGATAAGCTGTTTGGTGTCTTCCAACGCCTGCACCGTGCTACGGAATTTGAAGGAACCGGGATCGGCCTCGCGCTGGCTCGGCGCATCATCGAGCGGCACGGCGGCACCATCTGGGCTGAAAGTCAGGTTGGCGCGGGCAGCGTCTTCTCTTTTTCATTGCCGCTCTCAAACTCGCAAGAAGTGAGCAAAACGCACGAGATGTATCCGGGAGCACCGAACTGATGAACCGAGCCGTTGAATCCATTCTTCTGGTTGAAGACAACCCCGACGACGCCGAACTGACCCGGCTGGCGTTGTCGCGCTATGGGCTGGATGGCCGCGTGACCCATGTGTCTGACGGCATGCAGGCGCTGGACTACCTCTACCGCCGCGAGGCCTACGCGTCTCGCGTGGGCGGTAACCCGTCGCTGATCCTGCTCGACCTCAAAATGCCCTTGCTCGACGGCATCGGCGTGCTGCACGAGGTGAAAGGGTGCGACCAACTGCGCAACATCCCGGTGGTGGTGCTCACCTCGTCCACCGAACCCAGCGATCTGTTGCGCGCCTATGAGGCCGGCACCAACGCCTACATCGCCAAACCCACCGAGTTCTCGCAGTTCCTGAGCGCCATGAAGCATGTCTGCGAGTTCTGGGTCAACATCAACCAGACCGCGCCCGAGTCGCCCGGCGCGGCGGTGCGCGTCTCGGCGTTCGGCGATCTGAACTGACCGCCCGGGCTGGCTGGCTGCCGGCGCCGGCCTCACCGCGGTGGCGTGAGGTCAGTGGATGTCGGAATCCACCCAGTGGGAAGACCTGCCTGAGTCTTCGGTGGTCACCGGCACGCTGAGGTTGAGCACAAACACCACCTCACCGCCAAACCGCCCAACCCCCAGGGTCTTCATCAGCCGCTGCTCTTGCTCGGGGTGCTCCATGCGCAGGAAGCAGATGGCCTGCTTGTTGTCTTCGTGCATCGCGGTCAGGATGTCCAGGCGGGTGACGCGGCCAAAGTCGCTGCACATCTGCTGCAACGCGGTTTTCAAGCTGGCAACGTCACTGTGACGTCTCAGTTGGGCCAATGCGCTCACGGTGTCAGTTCCTGGTGTTTCGCCACGGCCCGAGAGATGTCGAGCCACCCGCCAGACCAGCGTATGTCAAGCGTGGAAATCATCCTAGGGCAAAAGCCGTGGAATTTACGGGCGCCTGGGCGCTCGCAGCGCTCACACACCGCGCTTCCGCGCGGAATGTCACACTTTCACACGCCGCCAAAAGGGCAGGCTCACGCCGGCAAACGCGGTTCGCTATGCTGAGTCTTGGCCCTGCACACCACCACACGCTCCACCCGCATGCTGCCCCACCCGCTCACGCCTGTCACAACGACCTCCCCGGCACCAGGTTCGCCGGCAGATATCCTCAACGGCCTGGCCGAACTGGCGGCGAACCAGATGCCGTGTTTCGCCGCGCTGCTGCTGGAGGCGACCGATCGGGGGCTGCGGCTGGCCGGCCAGCATGGACTGACCGCCGATCAGGCGGACGGTGTGCTGAGCGCCCTCGCCGCACCCGACTTCGCGCAGCCCGATGCGGGCCCCATCACCGTCCCCGGCCTGCCGGCCGCCCGGACCCAGTCGCTGCCCTTGCCAGCCCAAGACGGCCATCCGGGGGGACTGCTGGTGCTGCTGCTTGCGCCAGAGGCCAACGGCAGAGGTGATGCGACGCGGCTGGCGCCGCTGGCCCGTCTGGCGGCCGCGCAGTTGCGCTGGATGGCGGGTCACACCGAGCGCCCTGAGGCGGGCCAGCCTCTGCCGGCCGAGCGCGGGGAGGGCAGCGCGCTCAGCGAGAGCGAAAGCCGACTCAATCTCACCGAGCGCACCGCGGGCGTGGGCAGCTGGTCGATCGACCTGGTGAACCAGTCGGTGCACCACTCCGAAGGCTGCGCCCACATTCTGGGTCTGCGCGATTCCCAAACCGGGTTCGACCTCGAATTCATGATTTCGCGCTACGCGCCGGAGTGGCGCAAGGCGATGCGCCAGCGGCTGGCGCGCTGCACCTCGCTGGGAGAGGGGTTCGACGAAGAAATTCAGGTGCTGGTGCCCGAGGGCGGCCTGAAGTGGGTACGCACCGTGGGCGACGCGGTGCGCGACGGGCAGGGGCAGGTGATCCGGGTGCAGGGGGCGATGCAGGACATCTCCAGCCAGAAGCAGGCGCAGGAGGAAACCACGCGCCTGGCGATGCGGCTGACCACCACCCTGGCCAGCATCACCGAAGCCTTTGTGACGCTCGACCGCCATTGCTGCTTCACCTACCTGAATCAGGAGAGCGAGCGCCTGCTGCAAAGATCCACCGGCGACCTGCTGGGGCTGACGGTGTGGGATGGTTTCGACGAGGCGCTGGCGGCTCACCTGCGCGACAAGCTCACCAACGCACTCGCCACCAACCGGCGCGTGGAACTCGAAGCGCACTTCTCCACACTGGGCAAGTGGCTGGAGGTGCGCGCGTATCCGTTTGCCGAGGGGCTGGCGGTGTATTTCCGCGACGTGACCGACCGCCGACATGCGCAGGAGCAGCTGATGCTGCTGGAGGCCAGCGTGGCCCAGCTCAACGACATCGTGGTGATTGTCGAAACCGGGGTTGCCACCCGGCATGAGGCGCGCATCGTCTTTGCCAACAAGGCGTTCGAGGAACAGACCGGCTACGAGCGCGAGGAGGTCATGGGGCAGACGCCCCGCCTGCTGCTGGAGCTGGAGCCGGCCATGGTCAAGCTGCGCGAGATGTCCTGGGCGCTGGAGCGCAACCGCAAGGCGCGCACCGAAATGGAGGTCCGCCGCAAAAACCAGACCACGTTCTGGGTCGAGCTGGAGGTGGTCGCGGTGCAGCTCAACCAGGAGGTGGTCACCCACTGGGTGGCGGTGGGGCGCGATATCACGCAGCGCAAGACGGCGGAAGACATGATTCGCCACCTCGCGCTCTACGACCCGCTGACCGACCTGCCCAACCGCCAGCTGCTCATGGAGCGCCTGCAAAAGGCCCTGCACCAGAGCGCGCGCTCGGGCCAGCATGGCGCCCTGATGTTCATCGATCTGGACAACTTCAAGATCCTCAACGACACGCTGGGCCACCACGTGGGCGATCAGCTGCTCAAACTGGTCGCCATCCGGCTCACCAGCAGCGTGCGCAAAACCGACACGGTGGCGCGCCTGGGCGGCGACGAATTCGTGGTGACACCCAGACCGCAATGCAGAAATCCCGCGCCCTGGCAGACAAGGTGCTGGGCACCCTGCGCGAGCCGTTCCAGATTGCCGGCCACCAGCACTACGCCACACCCAGCATCGGGGTGGCGGCCTTCGTGGGCCAGAAAAGCGATGTGGTCGAGTTGCTGAAGCAGGCCGACATTGCGATGTACCAGGCCAAGTCGCTGGGTCGGAACAACGTGTGCTTCTTCGACCCCGCGCTGCAGGCCCGCATGGACGCCGGCGCTGCGATCAGCGCCGACCTGCGCGTCGCCCTGGCCCGCCAGCAGCTTCTGGTGTTCTACCAGCCGCAGGTGGATCGTCAGGGCGTGATCGCTGGTGTGGAGGCGCTGGTGCGCTGGCAGCACCCGGTGCGCGGCCTGGTGCCGCCGGGCGAGTTCATTCCGGTGGCAGAAGACACCGGCATGATCCTGCCGCTGGGTCAGTGGGTGCTGGAGACGGTGTGCCGTCGACTGCCCGCAGACCGCCCACCTCAGCGTGGCGGTCAACGTGAGCGTGCAGCAGTTCCGGCATCCGAACTTCGTGGACATGGTGGTCAACGCGATCGAACAGGCGGGCATTGAGCCCCGGCGCCTCAAGCTGGAACTCACCGAAAGCCTGCTGGCCGACCGGATGGAAATCACCATCCAGAAAATGGGCCTGCTCAAGTCGCTCGGCGTGACCCTGGCGCTGGACGACTTTGGCGTTGGCTACTCGTCGCTCTCGATGCTCAAGCGCCTGCCGCTGGACCAGCTGAAGATCGACAAGGGGTTTGTCGACGACGTGCTCACCGACCCGAACGACGCGGCCATCTCGCGCGCCATCATCTCGCTGGCCCAGAGCCTGGGCCTGCAGGTGGTGGCCGAGGGCGTGGAAACCCAGGCCCAGCGCGACTTCCTGGCCTACCAGGGTTGCGACCAGTTCCAGGGCTACCTGTTCGCGCCGCCACTGCCGATCGAAACCCTCGACGCCTACCTGCGCGACCCCGCCGCGGGCATGATGCCGGTGGTCTGACTTGGTGCGGTGTTCGGCGCTGGCTGGAACATAAAACCGCGCTCGCTCAGCCCACCGCGGTGAACAAGGCCACGTTGCCGCCAGCGGCCGTGGTGTTGATGCTCACGGTCTGCTCGGTGCAAAAGCGCAGCAGGTAGTGCGGGCCGCCCGCCTTCGGGCCGGTGCCAGACAGCCCCTCGCCGCCAAACGGCTGCACACCAACCACCGCGCCCACCATGTTGCGGTTGACGTATACATTGCCCACGCGGGCCGCCGCCGCCAGCTGAACCGCCCGGCTGTCGATGCGGGTCTGAATGCCCAGCGTGAGGCCGTAGCCCAGGGCATTGATCTGCTGCATCACCGCCATGGGGTCGCCGCCCCAGCGCACCACCTGCAACACGGGGCCAAAGATTTCCTGCGTCACCCCCGAGATGGCGGCCACCTCAAACATTTGCGGCGGGATCACATGGGCGGTGGTGCCCGGCTGCGCCGGCGGCAAGCAGGCCTTGGCCTCGCCGCGCAGGCGCTGCAGATGCTGGCCAATGCCGTCAAACGCTTCGCGGTCGATCACCGGCCCGAGATCGGTGGCGAAGTCGGCGGTGTCGCCGGCGCGCAGCTCGCGGGCAGCGCCCTGAATCATTTCAATCACCGCATCGGCAATGCCCTCGTGCACACACAGCAGCCGCAGCGCCGAGCAGCGCTGGCCGGCGCTGCGAAAGGCGCTTTGCAGCACCGCGTCGGCCACCTGCTCGGGCAGCGCCGTGCTGTCCACCAGCATGGCGTTGATGCCGCCGGTCTCCGCAATCAGCGGCACGATGGCGCCCTCCTTCGCCGCCAGCGCGCGCTGGATGATCTTGGCGACCTGGGTCGAGCCGGTGAACACCACACCAGCAATACCCGGCTGCGCCACCAGGGCCGCGCCCACCGTCTCGCCCGGGCCGTGCAACAGCTGCAGCGCCTCGGTTGGCACGCCCGCGGCGTGCAGCAGACGCACCGCTTCCAGCGCCACCGCGGGCGTCTGCTCGGCCGGCTTGGCCAGCACCGTGTTGCCGGTGACCAGCGCCGCCGCCACCTGGCCCACAAAGATGGCCAGCGGGAAATTCCAGGGGCTGATGCAGACCCAGGCACCGCGGCCCTCCAGCCGCAGCGTGTTGCGCTCGCCGGTGGGCCCGGGCAGCTCGGTCGGCGCCTGGATGCGCTGCGCCTCCAGGGCGTAATAGCGCAGGAAATCGATCGCCTCGCGCACCTCGGCCACCGCGTCGGCCCAGCCCTTGTGCGCTTCCTTCACCAGCAGCGCACAGAAGTGCGGCAGCTGCGCCTGCAGGGCATCGGCCGCCTGGTTCAGGATGGCGGCCCGCTCATCCACCGGTCGGTGGTTCCAGGCGCCAAAGGCCTGCTGCGCCCGCTCGCTGGCCGCCCGCACATCGTCAGGGCTGGCCTCGGGCACGGCCGATACCACCGCGCTGGCCAGCGCGGCGATCAGCGGCGCGCGGTGGGCCGCCACGGCGAGGTCCAGGCCCATGCTGTTGGGGCGCGCGGCACCCAACAGCCGGGCCGGCATGGGCAGCACCTGCCGCGATTCCTGCCGCAGCGGCGAGACCAACAGCTCGTCCATGCCCACCGACTCGTCGGCCAGCTGGTTCACAAACGACGAGTTCGCGCCGTTCTCCAGCAGGCGGCGCACCAGGTAGGCCAGCAGATCGCGATGCGCGCCCACCGGGGCGTACACGCGGCAGGCCACCCGCGGGTTCTTCAGCACCTCGCGGTAAATGCCTTCGCCCATGCCGTGCAGGCGCTGCAATTCAAACGGCGCGGTCGTCTTGCCGGCCATTTGCAAAATGGCGGCGATGGTGCCGGCGTTGTGCGTGGCGAACTGCGGAAAAATCGCGTCGGACGCATTCAGCAGGGCCTGGGCACAGGCGAGGTAGCTCACATCGGTGTGGTGCTTGTGGGTGAACACCGGGTAGCCGTCCAGCCCCAGCTCCTGCGCGCGCTTGATCTCGGCGTCCCAGTAGGCGCCCTTGACCAGGCGACACATGAAGCGCAGCTGGTATCGG